>JAGWBT010000070.1:18527-23320 GCA_021295755.1 Candidatus Poribacteria bacterium | reverse complement strand
AAGGAGAGGACGTAAGACCATCTTCGGATGGCTGTCCTTGTTGATAGCGCAATTACCGTTCCTAAAGGACGCAAGAATCCTCCTCCTTTAGGGCGGGGAGTATGTCAAAGACTTCATCAGTAATTCAGTCGGTATAGCGTTGATTACCGTTAAATGAAGTTCGGGGCCAGGTTGTGTGGGGCCAATCCGTGAACTGATAGGGTATGTAGTGGTTTGCCATGACGTGACGTAAGGCGCCACGCTGCTTGATTGGACCTCCGCGATGAATCAAGCGACCGTGAAATAACACTGCATCGCCCTGATTGGCTATAATGGAAATTTCAGGGCGGTTGTTCTCCTCAAAGATTCTTTCGGTCTTCGCGTGGCGATACTCGTAATCCATCTTCCCGTTCTCGTCCAAGGTCTCCCAGTACGTCACAAGTTCCCCTTTATGCGAACCGGGTTGTATATAGATGGTGCCATTTTCTTCATTGACATCTACCAAAGGCAGCCAAGCGGACATACAGCCGGGGAGGGGACACTGGTCTTGGTGGCGCACCCCTTCGGAACCTTTGTAGAAATACATAGTCTGTATGCCTTCCACTTCCTCTTCAAAGCAGTCTTTCAGCGGTTGACGCAGACGCGAATCAATGAGCAGTGCAAGTGCCTTCGGATCATACCAATGTTGATTATTGGTACGTCCCCAATTGTCTGGTTCACGGGGAGCGAACCCTTCCAGTGTCTTTTGTCCTGAGTGCAGTGCCATCATGTGCTCGACGAACTCCTCGCACTCCGCTTTGGAAAAGACCGATTTCAGGATGGTATAGCCATCCCGCTCGTACTGTGCTTTTTGTTCTGAGGTTAGACCTTTCATTAAAGAACTCCTTTCATACTGGTGGTAACTCTATATCTCCTGGTACAGCCACTCGATTGGACGGATGACAATTTTGCGGTGGCGGGGCCAGGAGGGCGGATCGGTGGAGGCATCCAACTGCGGACCAAAGTCATAGAGCAGTACAACTTCGTCCCCGAAGAAATGTGCGTTCGGATACGATATATATATCATGTCAGCCGGCAGCTCACCGAGTTCTTTTTCGCCCCGAACCATACCGATTTCGTCGTCGGGATCGACGCGGTCAGATTTGTCTACCGGACCACCAACTTCGAGCGTCTTGAAGTACCCCCAGCTGTCCCCATCATCTGTCGAGATAGCGAGCGACAAACGTGACCGGCGAAAGCCACGGCGAATTTCATCGCCGCTCACCTGATTCCACACACAGAGTAGGTCTCCAGTAGTCGGGATGACGCGGAGTCGGCATGGTGAGTATGAACTAGCAAGAGCCGTCGGTTGGGGCAACGACCAAGTGAGGCCTTCGTCATTGCTGAAACTCTGGTACAGCCGGCCCAGCGTCGTTCGGAACATCATCAGGAGTCTGCTATCGCGGAGCTGCACTGCACCGGGCTCGTCGCAGGGCCACATCCCGCCGTAACCGTCTTGGTGCCAGATTACGATGTCTTGAGGACACCGTTGCCAAGTGTTACCTTCGTCCTCCGAAAAGTACACCTGGCTTGTGTCAATCTCCGGCCCGTGAGCGTGACCCTCTGTTTTGAAACGCTTTCCTTGAAAGGTGCCGTAGGCACCGGCGTCCTTCAGTTCCGGAAATGTGCAAGGCGGACAGAACCGCGTGGGCAAAACTAAGCGACCTGACCGGAGTTGGAAGAGTACGTCGTGGTAGTTGCTCGCAGTTTCACCGGGTAGGTTAATGACTATCTCTTCTGACCATGATGCCCCTTCGTCGTCGGAGGTCCGAAAACAGAGCGCGTAGCCAGCCAATGTCCCACCCGCTGTACCGCTAAGGCGACCGTAGAGAAGACCGAGCCTACCTGACTGTAAGCGCACTAGACAGGTTGGGGCACCTGTTCCAATAATGGGTTCGTCGCCGGTTTGAAGGGGTTCACTCGCCGACCAAGTTCGTCCCCGGTCATTGGAATAGCTAGCATTCAGTCCTGACCAGACCATCAGCCATCGCCCATCCTTCAGTTCAACCATACCTCCGGGCCCACCCGGGGCGCGTCCTTCAAAAACCTTAGAATCTGCCATTGTCGGTATCCTTTTCAAATGCCAAAAATATGGCATGCCTTTTTTACTATTTTGTGAAATAATATAGCAGGACTTACGCAAATTGAACAGAAAATTGGCATATTTTGTGAAAAGTCGTTATTTGATTGCATTTAACCCCCTAAATCCCCAGAGGGGATCTTCTCCCTTGTCTTTCCCCTCTTATCAGAGGGGTTCAGGGGGACTTTAAGAGGAAATGCGTAAGTCCTAATAGTACAAACCATTGTATAATGTTTTAGTTTTGCATTCAACAAGATTATCTAAAAAACGAGGGATAAACGGTGCCAACATGATTACCGAGCAAGAAACTCAACAGTTTTCAGAGATGGGCGCGGTGACAATTGATACGCCGCTGACGCAGCAGCAGCTCACAGCGGCATCAGTTGTGTTTGATCGCCTGCTTCCGTTCAGTAAGCCGGAGGCAGGAGAAAAACCGAGCTATCGGGTGAGCACAACGTGCACCTTCTATGATCCAGAATTGTTGGACATCATCCAGCATCCATTTTTTGAGGAAGTAGCCAAGCGTGTGCTGCGAGCTGATGAGATAAGTTTCTTTCAAACTGCCATCGTGACAACTTATCCGTCACCAAATATTCCCTTCAGTTTCTACCAACACGTGGATGTCCAGTACTGCCTTTCGGATCTTGACGCTACTCCCAGGTATATGGTTTGCACCTTTTTTGTCTGGATAGATGATGTAACGGCACAACGTGCACCCTTGATGTATCGTCCCGGCAGCCATCGACTGATAGCTAAACATAGAGAAAATCAGCCGGAACTGAAAAGCAGCACTCCACTCGTCGGAGGTGTTATGTTGGATGGACTGCCTGCGCTTGATTACGCCGAGGCAATCCCTGTGGTTGCGCGAGCCGGACAAGCAACCGTTCTGACCACTGCGATGGTGCACGGCGCGTCAACCAATGTGGACACCGTTCCTCGTAAGGCAATGGTTATTACCTTCACGGCGGCGGGTGTAGAGATTGGCTTGCCCCAGAATCAAGCGGAGACTAAGCGCGCTTATGACCGCGAGTTAAAAACGCTTCTTCGTCCCGAACGGGCACACATTGTTCCCGCTTGACGGTTCGGTGGAGGACAGGCAAACCTGAAGCAATACAAGCACGCAACTAGGCTTTATTATTGACAGCACCTACAATCTATGATTAAATGCCAATGAGTGTAAGCAAGCTGGTGAACAACAGCAAATTAGGTATTGGGATCTACGGAAAAGTCTGTGGCACTTCATCAATCACGACATTGTAATTGCTATGAGTGAAAATGTAAAAACTGATCAGGGACGGGTTTCGGATCCGTGTGTGATGGTCATATTCGGTGCTTCAGGGGATTTGACGAAGCGTAAACTAGTGCCCGCGCTATACAACCTTGCCCAAAACGGACTGCTGAACGAAAACGCTGTGGTTGTTGGTTTTGCACGCCGGGAAAACAACCACGATAATTTTCGTGACCAGATGACGGAAGCAATCAAGGAATTTGGCACAACTGCATTTGATCCGTCGCTTTGGGAACGGATGGAGCAACGGCTTTATTATCATCAAGGCAACTACGACAATCTGGACGATTACAACCGCCTTTCAGAATTGCTGAAGCAGTTGGATGGGGAATGGGGAACAAACGGCAACTATCTCTACTATTTCTCGACACCTCCAAGTTCGTTCAGAGCAATTTCCGACAATTTGGGAAGGGCTGGCCTCGCAAAATCCGAAAACAACACGGCATGGCGGCGTACTATTGTTGAGAAACCGTTTGGGCATGACTTGGATTCTGCCAAACTTCTAAACCGTTGTTTGCTTGAGACTTTTGACGAAGAGCAGATCTACCGGATTGACCATTACTTGGGGAAGGAGACCGTACAGAATATCATAGTCTTTCGGTTCGCCAACGGTATTTTTGAACCGACGTGGGACCGTCGCTATATTGATCATGTGCAAATTATGGTCGCTGAGAGTATCGGCATCGAAGGGCGTGGCGCATATTACGAAGAATCAGGGGTGCTGCGCGACATGATCCAGAACCACATGTTTCAGTTGTTGGCGTTGGTGGCGATGGAACCCCCAATCTCTTTCGAGGCAGATGCAGTAAGAGACGAAAAGGTGAAGGTGTTGAATGCGATTCGTCCGATGCGTCCTGAAGAGATTATCTCCAATACGGTGCGTGGACAGTACAGCGACGGGATAGTAGATAGCGAACGGGTAATTGGATACCGCGAAGAACTTGGAGTTTCACCTACTTCAGAACGAGAGACTTATGCGGCGCTGAAGCTTTTTATAGAGAACTGGCGGTGGGCGGGTGTGCCGTTTTTCTTACGGTCCGGAAAGAGATTAGCCAAGCGCGATACACAAATAGTAATCCAATTTCGGAGTGTTCCGCACCTTCTATTTCGCGGTAGTGCAGAAGAGCAGTTAGAGGCGAATCGGCTTGTCCTCCACATCCAGCCCGATGAGCGTATCACCATCCGATTCCAAGCAAAGATTCCAGGACCGACGGTCCGTCTGACCCCAGTTGATATGGATTTTCGCTACGAAGACTTGGCGGGAAGTAGTCCTGCCACTGGGTATGAGACGTTACTTTACGACTGCATGAACGGCGATTCTACGCAATTCCATCGCGCGGACATGGTAGAGGCAGCATGGGAGGTTGCGACCCCTATCTTGGATGTTTGGGAAGCCTTGCCTCCTCG
>JAGWBT010000070.1:0-18411 GCA_021295755.1 Candidatus Poribacteria bacterium | reverse complement strand
AGAAGGAGACCTGAGAAAAATGGCTAATCAGAAAACCTTGACAGTTGATATAGGCGGCAGCGGTATCAAAACGATGGTTCTTGATGCAAACGGCAATCCGATCGGGAAGCGGACGCGCGTCCCAACGCCGCGACCTGCTAAACCAGATTCTGTCCTCCACGGAATCGTCAAGTTAGCCAAGGGACAGTCAGACTTTGATCGTGTATCAGTTGGTTTTCCCGGTGTAATACGTAAAGGCGTGACCGAAACGGCGGTAAACCTCCACAAAGATTGGATTGGGTTCAATTTGGAAGGAGCGTTATCCAAAAAACTAGGCACACCTGTGCGCGTCCTGAATGATGCTGACGTTCAGGGGTTCGGCGCAATTTCCAGCGAGGGTGTAGAACTGGTTGTTACCCTAGGGACCGGCTTTGGATCTGCCCTGTTTCTTGATGGGAAACTAGTCCCCAATCTTGAGGTTGCACACCATCCATTTCGTAGAGGTAGGACCTATGAGGAGCATTTAGGGAGTGCTGCGTTAAAAAAAACTGGCAGAAAAAAATGGCAGCGGCGTGTGATGGAGGCGATCGCCTCTCTCGAACACCTATTTAACTACGATACCCTTTATATCGGAGGTGGCAATGCTCGGCGGCTTACGGTTGCCCTTCCTCCGAATGTTAAAATCATTCCCAACGTCGCTGGTTTATTGGGCGGTATCGCTTTGTGGAGGGACTAGATCAGGACTTACGCAGATTGAACAGAAAATTGGCATATTTTGCTGAAAAGTCGTTATTTGGTTGCATTTAACCCCCTAAATCCCCCAACTAGAGGGGATCTTCTCCCTTGTCTTTCCCCTCTTATCAGAGGGGTTCAGGGGGACTTTAAGAGGAAATGCGTAAGTCCTATAGATGTCTCCATTTACCGTAGAAAGAAGGGCTACTGCATGAAATCCCCAAACATTCTGTACCTCCATTCCCACGACACAGGACGCTACGTTCAACCCTACGGTCACGCTGTGTCGACACCGAATATCCAACGCCTTGCTGAGGGGGGCGTCCTTTTTCGACAAGCATTTTGTGCTAACCCTACATGCTCACCTTCTCGTGCTAGCCTCCTAACCGGCAAATGGGCGCACTGCTGTGGGATGCTTGGCTTAGTCAATCGTGGATTTTCGATGTCTGACTATAGCCAGCACATTGTTCATACCCTTAGAGATGGGGCGGGCTATCATTCGGTTTTAGGGGGACTCCAGCATGTCGCTCAGGACCCCGCCCAGATTGGCTACGATCGGATCCTAGAGGGCGAGCGCAGTCCCGAAAAGGTTGTCTCACGCACGGTTGATTTCCTGAAGGCTGCTCCACCACAACCTTTCTTTCTTGATGTTGGTTTTTTCGTGACGCATCGGGGGTTTCCAGAACCCGGTCCAGACGAGGATCCACGCTATTGCCTGCCGCCCGCCCCCATTCCCGATACGCCTGAAAATCGCTACGATATGGCGGCTTACAAGGCGAGTGCTCGTATTCTGGATAACAGTATTGGAGCGGTCTTGGATGCCCTTGATGAAAACGGGTTAGCCGAGAATACGTTGGTCATCTGTACCACCGACCACGGACTCGCCTTCCCAAGCATGAAATGCAATCTAACCGATCACGGCATCGGTGTAATGCTGATAATGCGTGGCCCCGGTGGCTTTACTGGCGGAAAGGTTTGCGATGCAATGGTTTCCCACATTGACGTTCTCCCTACAATTTGCGACCTATTGGATATTGTCGTGCCGAAGGGAGTACAGGGCAGCTCGATGGTGCCGTTAATCCGAGGTGAAATGGAATCCGTTCATGACGAGATCTTTGCGGAGGTCAATTATCACGCTGCCTATGAGCCTCAGCGCGCTGTACGGACGCAGCGGTGGAAGTACATCCGACGGTACGGCGACCGCCAGAAACCGGTGCTTCCCAACTGTGATGGAGGTCCAACTAAAGATGTGTGGCTGCAACATGGCTGGCAAGACCAATATGTTGCACCTGAACAGTTGTACGACCTAATCTTCGATCCAAACGAGACTCACAATTTAGTCCACGATTCGGTTGTGGCAGCCGTGCTTGATGATATGCGTCATCGACTCGACCGTTGGATGCTTGAGACGGACGACCCATTGTTGCACGGACCTGTTCCCGCGGATCCTGGTGTGCAGTTAAACGACCCAGCCAGCGTATCGCCGCCCTACGCGCTATACACTGTACCTCTCGATTAGCCCCTCTCAAAATACCAATGGGGTGCTCAGTATATGCACAAAATGTTCGACCGGTCCCACTCCAGAGGCATAGTATATTCATAGAATATTGAGTGGGTAATTTGGGGGATTAATAATCCGGTGAGATCTATTTGACAAACTTTGACAGATATGATATGATTAACTCGCCTTATTGAACTGAAAACACCGGCGCTTTGATTATTCCCAACTTTATTAAAGTCCCTGAATGATATACAATAATATAATTTTCAATAACTAATTTCCGAATGAAACAGGAGGATAAAACCGATGACCTACGTCATCACTGAACCGTGCATCGATGTTAAGGATACTGCTTGTGTTGATGTTTGCCCTGTTGACTGTATCCACCCAACCTCAGACTCGGACGACTTTGAGAATCACAACCAGCTTTTTATTGACCCTGTGGAGTGTATTGACTGTGGTGTATGTGAGCCGGAATGTCCGGTCGAAGCGATTTTCATAGATGAAGATGTCCCCGAAGAATGGGAGCACTTCACCCAGTTAAACGCTGACTATTTCCAATAATAATGCACTATAAAACCTAAAACGGGCAGCGACTTGAGAGGGATCCAAATGCCAAACCCTAATCGCTGCCCGTTTTTGCGATACCATAAATAGTGTAATAGTCCGGGGGCTGGTTGACGCTATAGATTCGTAGGTGAAATAGGTACTTATGCTATTTCAATAACAATTCTTGATTGGTTCTCTACAGTCATCTTAATATCGTAATTTTTTGATGGAACAGGTGTATTGATGTTAAGGATACTGCTTGTGTTGATGTTTGTCCTGTTGACTGTATTCACCCAACCTCAGACTCAGACGACTTTGAAAATCAGAATCAGCTTTTTATTGATCCTGCGGAGTGTATTGACTGCAATGTATGTGAACCGGAATGTCCGGTCGAGGCGATTTTCATAGATGATGAGGTTCCGGAAGAATGGGAACATTTCATCCAGCTAAACGCTGACTACTTCCAATAGTGATACATTACCGGCTGTCGAGACGTAAGCCGGTATTTTGCCACAAGCCTTAACACTAGGTGTCTACCACCACGCTAACCACTACAAATATCGTAGAATAGTCTGCAAATGACGCCTCAGCCAACCCAGATTCAACGGCTTCCAGACGCAATTAGTGTTCAATGGAACGATGGACACCAAAGCGAGTATTCCTATCAACTGCTGCGTCAAAAGTGCCCATGTGCACGGTGCCAATCAGATAAAAACCCGCTACGCCTGTTACCCACCGACCCCTTATCCCTCAACCTTACACTCGTTGATATACAGCGTGTTGGTCGTTACGCGATTCGATTGATCTGGGCTGACGGACACAAGACAGGTATCTATACATTTGAGTTTCTTCGTTCGCTCTAGCCAAGTCTAACAGCAACTGTGTCCGGTTGATGATCCCTTTCATCGACGGATTTCCCTCCACGAAAAACTTCTCCTTCCAGCATTGTGACTTCGATTATAATACTTGACTCGCCCCGTTGGCATCATTTTTTCTCCGTCGGGTTGAAGAGTTTCTATTGGAATGTATACGGTTTGGGAATTATATTATGTCTCTACCGCATGGGAAACAAAAAAGGTGTATAGATTGGGCAACAGGTTCACCTCATTGAAAGCAAAACGTGGGGAGGATATGCTACTGCCGTTGGTTTAGTAGTAGCACGGAAGATCTCGGCTTTGAATCGGGTCAACATATTTTGCCAAGTCACGCAGGGAAATGACAGTACAGTCGTTGTGGTAAAGATAATCCATGTAGGTTTCAAATGTTTCGGGGTCTGTGTTGACCCAAGGATGCTCCAAGGCAGGCACACCGTGGAACGTCAAGACAGCAATCTGTCCATCCCTTGCACCCTCAATTGCCCACGCCAAGTCATCAAACCCCCAGTGTGGTCCCGAAGCACCTGTCGTTGGGACGAGCAGCGGGTGATGTTTCGCCGGATTGTATGCGGGCCCTCGTCCTCCCTCTGAATCGTAAGTAAACTCCGGTGCAATACCGCGTCGTGCAAAGAGGAATCCTTTCTCAGTTAGGACTTTTACAGCTTCGGGCCCGTTGGAATAACCTGGATAACAGAATGTCTCAGGTACAGGGATACTGTATTCCTTGCAACGTAGGTCGATATGTTCTAGGTCGGCGAGTAACTCTTCGTTCGATTGGTTGTTCACGTTTTTGTGATGGCGGGTGTGGTTGCCAATTTCAAAACCGGCTTCGTGCAGTTCCTTAACCTCTTCCCATGTTACATAGTGCGCTTTGTTTTTGAGAAAATTGAGCCCTTCAGTGATAAAAAAGGTCCCACCGAAACCGTAACGCTTGAGTAACGGTGCAACATAGGTGGCATCCGATTTATTGCCGTCATCGAAGGTCAACACAACCAACCGATCGGGGATGGGCTGGAGATCTTGGGAGGCGGATACATTCCTATCGTCATCATACACACGTGATTCGTTCATCGGTTTCCTTTCAGGTTGACTCATTAGCTAGTTTCCAAGAACTCCCAGAGTCGGTCAAATTGCGCCCTTGTAATAGGCTGATGGCGCAGGATGGTATTGGTATCCTTTCTCTCCATGTAGCTCGGCGCAAACTCCAATCCTACACGAAGTTCCTCGCGGCTTATTCCTACTTCCCTTGGTCGGCGGCGCACTTTGCATCGATCTAGCCGATTCGTCAGAATTTCGGGCTGTTCGTCACAGTGCCAAGCGATGATGATTGCGCTGAATGCGACCATCTCTCCGTGGATGTAACTCGTGTTATGCTTTTCTTCTAGGGCGAGCCAGAAATCGTGGTCTCCGCTTGCAGCCTCCGGTCGTTGAATCCAGCGAGAATCGCGCTCCTGCACGCTTTTCATGATGTGTCGCACGCTTTTCCCTGTCAGGTTGCCCGCCGTATCAAGAGTTGCTTCAAAGCCTTGCGTAATCTCTTCATGGTGGCTAAGGACATCAGCAATCACTGTTTCGTCGCAAGGGCCCCCTATACCGTTTTTGGCACGCCAGCGCCATTCTACGGGTGCCGCATACCCGCATAGTATATCACCGAGACCAGCGGTATTCAGATAGTAGGGTGCTTCGAGAATCAAGTCTTCGTCCGCCAGAACATGGTCACAGTCCACCCATGGCCAGTCGTCTAGCGTTCCTACGATTTTCCGTCCTTCCCACTTCGCCACAACTCCATGGATAATCGCTCCTGTTGATACAATCGTTGGCACCATGACGAGTGGTAGATCTTTGTCCAATGCCACGAACTTTGAGACATCTAGCGCCCGTCCGCCGCCGAGTCCAACCACCAACTCTGCATCATCAGGCAAACTCTCGCTTATCTCTTTTTGATGTTTAGAATCCAACCATGCTGCATGGGCTACCCCTGCGGGTGGTTTGGATAGATAGGGTTGTGCTGTTCTGTACGCAGTCGGTGTGGACACCATTAAATAGCGTGGCCACCCGGCACTCTCCTTTTTTAGCAGCCCCGAACCGTAGCGGATTTCATATTCCGCTGCCGGTTTCATCTGACTTGCATGGGACCAACCGCGTCCTGCTTTATTCATGTGTCCTACCTTTCATTTTCGATCGTTTTTTTGAAAACGCTTTCCGGATTTTATCCGATTGTGTCTCAACTTTCAACTCTTTTCTAATCTTACGTCCACGCAGATTGTTCCGCTGCTATGATCAGCATCAGCGGCAGTCCCGGAAATTTGGAGTCACTTTCAATCCCGCTTCAATCCCTTAGTTCGCTGGCATTCTGAGATTTCATCGCTTCTCCTCATCTTTTTCTGATTTGCCAAATCATAATTACTTGACTATGTCACATTACAATTGGATCGACGTTTTAGTGTGACACGGGCGTGATAAATTTCAGATGTAATCTGTGACCGTTTGCAGTATAATTAGACCAATTTTGCTTCTAATCAGTTATACGGTTGATTGTCTTGGCATCATGGGGGTTGCCATTCTACGATAATCTGCGAAATCAGCGGATAATTCAAGATAAGTAAGGAGATGGCACCTTGATACGTTTGATTGTCAACATTGGAAGGGAAGAACCTACGCTTCCCTTCCGTCCACGCTTATACTACATTTTATTCATAAGCGACGAAGGGAGCGAACGGTATGCAGCCGACACAAGTTGCTGTCATTGGCTGTGGGAGAATTGCCAACGAGGGACACCTGCCCGCATACCGCACAGCGGCAGAGGTAGGTCTTTGCACACTAGTAGGCGTTTGCGATGTCATTCCAGAGCGGGCACGGCAGACCGCACGACAGTATGACACGAAGGCTTTTGAATCAGCCGAAGATATGATTGCTGAAACGCAGCCGGAAGTAGTGAGCGTTACCACCATGCCGTCGAGTCACCATCACCTAACGCTACACGCACTTAACGCCGGGTGCCATGTGTTGTGTGAGAAGCCGGTTGCGATGAATCTCAGCGAAGCGGGGGAGATGGTCCAAGCGGCTGAACGTGCCGGGCACCTCTTGAGCGTCTGTTTCGAGTATCGCTATTGGGATGAATCGGTCTATCTGTATAACCGCATTGCCGCCGGTGACCTCGGTCCAGTACATGCAGTGCGCACCTGGGGCGGGAGCGTATACGGTTTCCCGACGATTACGAGTTTCCACCGACAAGCGAGCGCAGGTCGTGGTGTTCTAGACCATTGGACGATTCACAATATAGATTTAGCGCTTTGGCTGTTGGGCAACCCTGAACCGCTCACTGCCAGCGCATTCTGTCATCAACGTCTAGCTCGCTATCCGGCGGGGTTGGGTCCATCGCTCAATACGATTAAGCCAGAGGCAGTGGATCCAGAGATTGAAGACTTCGCCATGGGTTTCGTGCGGGTGGAGGGTGGCACAGTGATCGCCGTTGAAGCAAACTGGCTACAACCCCCGTCCGAACGTCATGAGGGATGGGAATTGCTTGCAGAGCGCGGGACGGCGTCGATCTCACCCATCCGCGTGTGGCACGACCACGGTGATAAATGGGTTGATGCTACACCCCCGCCGGGGACACTAGCACCATGTGACTACCGTATGGAACGGTTAATCACGGGCTTTCTGCAAGCTGTTCGCACCGGCAAACCAGCACCGGTGTCAGGTGCAGAGATTTTGCGCATCCAGCGCCTCATGGATGCTCTGTATGAATCTGCGGCGCGGGGGCATGAGGTCATCGTTGCGACAATGCTATCGAATCCGGCGGAGCAGAAATGAACCAGCCGGACAGACGAAGTATACCAGACGGATACAACATGGCGTCACGCTTATCTGAGAGGATGTCCGAAGGGGACAGGCGTTTCATCAGGATTCTCACGGACGAAGGGGTTTAGCTCATGGGATTAATCTATATCGAGTATATCAGTCGTCGCCCAGGCGTAGATATGGCAGACTTCCGAGCCGGGGTGACCCACGGACAGGAGGGTTGGGATACCGGCTATGGGGAAGACCAGCTGGTGTTGAACATTGGTCGGACGTGGCGACTGGGACCAGAGCCGGAATATCTGACGGCCTGGTATTCACCACAAGCAAGTTTTGATCGGATTGATGCTTGGGATCGCATCTTCCGCAGTGATGAGGTGGATCCGCTGGAACGCCCTTTTTTTCAGGTTGCGCGGATTGATGTCGCCGGCTGCTATCTGCCATTGGTCGAACCGGTTTACGCCCGCAATGGACGCTATTATGCTGAATTCTTTCGCGTCCAAGCAGATTTGGATACCGTCCGCAGTTTCTACACCGCACGGACTCAAAGGCATCCTCACTTTGCCCTCACTTTGCTGGTGAGCCGCATTGGGAAACTCGGTCCGGAGCCGGGTGGACTCGCCATCTGGCAGATACCGAATTTCCTAGCGTTGGGGGCGATTGCTCAAGAATTGGATGGGGTACGCTTACCCATCGAGTTGGTAACTGCTGGAACCTACATGGATTTCGGGCACGAGATTTTGTGAATGCCTGTGAATCAATTTGTAGGCCCTGTTCCAAATCTATCAGGGTTTATAATCACCGCGCCCAGACCTGTATGGGAGGAAGCGTGAACTACTCGGAAGAATGGAAAGGATCACCATAATGAAAGATGAAATCATTTCAGATTTGAGTAAGTGTCAACCAGCCCATTGTCTTGATCGAGACTATCGTCATGGCACTTGGCGGCTAATTGACTATGAAACCGAAGAATTTGATGGCACGATGATCTATTCCGGTCCCGGTATGAATTCTGAACCGCTGACATTACCCTTAAACTGTGAGGGCTATCATGCGATATACGTGGGTGTCCATTACCCTGGCCAATTTGGGGACGCTCATGTGCGGCTCCGTTTGACCGATGATCCGGCATATACCCTCGTGAGGGCAGAAACACAATCTGGAAAAGATCTCAACGGCATTCCACCGGAACTGAGATGGAGCCACACAACGAAGGCGTTCTCAGATTACCAAGTTTCTGAGGCTTTCTGGAAGGTCGCGAATCTGACCGGGGCGGACCTCATCATCAGTCGCTTCAACGAGGGTGGTCGGGGTGGTAGTTATGGCGAGATGTACAGCAGCTTGGTCTATGTTCGGCTTGTCCCCCTTTCTGAAGCGGAAATAAATGAATACCGGCAGGAGTTACCTCGGAGGGATACCAAACGTCTCGTCGCTATGAACGATGCAGGTATTTTCTCCGAACTGTGCACGAAGGAAGATATCTGGGCGCAATTTGAGCCATATAGAGACAGCGATGTGGACATTATGCTATGGGCGACCTTCAAAGGCGAAAACTGTACCTATCGCAGCCGTCTTGGCCGCACCCTGACCGACAGTAACAATCCCTTTGACCGCTTCGCCGCTCACGAGCGTTGGGACGTTACGCTTGAGAGGTTAGAAGAACAAGGGATTGACTTCATGGCGGAGGTTGTGCAAGCTGCCCACGCACTTGGCATACGTATCTTCCCAAGTCTCCGTCTACAGGGGCCGAAAGCGGTGCCGCTGGAGATGGAAAAGGGGAGTTTCTATGAACGGCATCCCGAATTTCGTTGCAAGGACAAGCACGGTAGGGGGATAGCGCATCTCAGTTTGGCTTTTCCTGAAGTCCGGCATCTGTGGATTTCTCTCCTCTGCGAAGCGTTGGAATACGGATTTGATGGGGTGCATGTGATTTTTTGTCGCTCCCAACCCTTCGTGTTATATGAGGCGCCGGTGATTCAGCGGTTTCGTCAGGAATATGGAGAGGACCCGCGTGAATGCCCAGACGACGACCCACGTTTCTGGAGAATTCTGGCTACCTTTGTTACCCAATTTGCTCGTGAACTCAGGGCGGCTGTCGACGCCATGAGTAAAAGGATGGGGCGGCAACTCGAAATTGCCTACAATATTACTTCGACGATGGAAAGTCGCCTTCGGGCACCGGGAACAGATTCGGCTTCCAGACCGGAGGTCGCTGGGGGCACTGGTAAATATAACCTCGGTGAGGTCATGCAAAGTAATATGGTATGGGGAATTGATGTTGAGGCTTTGGTGAAAGAGGGCTTGGTAGATTACTTGATGCCCCATCCAACTTTTGCAACAAACGCTGCAGAATGGATTCAACCGATGGTGGAATTAGTAAAAGATACACCGGTGCAATTGTATCCAGACCTCTATCCCCGCCGCCAGCCTCCAGCCGCCTCCCTTTACTCCGCGCAAACCTTATATAAGCTAGGCTGTGATGGCCTTACGCTGTGGGATACCTATTCTCGTGTATTCCGAATCTCCGAGTGGGCGATGATGAAACGCTTGGGGCATCGGGAAGCGTTAAAGGATTGGCGAGAAGGTAGCAAGGGCGACGACTATTTCCGCGTCCTGAATTTCAAGTGGATTGGTGATCGGAGTGGTGATCCACGCTATTACCAAACCAATGGATAGATAGTCCTTTCTTTCATTCTCACCTTGATTGTACAAGTAAATCGTTATTGACAGACTATAACGGTAGGGTCATTTATAGTGGACCTTAGAATTAATGAGACACTCCAAACCGGTACGGTTACAAACCGCACCTACCGAGGGGCGAAAGTGTCTATTTATTTTTTGAATTCACTATAATTCTCCCATAGCTCGCTCCCCCGGTCAAGGCTGCGGCGGGGAAACCAGATGCCCCGCCTACGGATTCGGGTCATTCCGACATGGGTGAAGAAACGGAAAACTAAATGACCCTAAACCGACGGAGTGGGTTATTGACTTTTTCAGATTGGCCATGCTACGATAACCTTCACGATTTGCCTTTTCCGATTTGGTTAACGTTGACCTGAAAGATATTCATGCTATTGAGCAGATTGGTAGTTTTTAACCCATGACAGACCACCACCAGCGAAACACCAATATACTCCAGCGTTGGGGAGCAGTGCTAACAACTTGGACTGAAAGATGGATTCCAGATGCCCTCGTAATTGTTTGGATACTGACCGCGATTTGCTTTATTTTCGCTCTCATCTGGGGAGATGCTTCGCCGGTGTCAGCGGTAAAGGCGTGGGGCAATGGGTTTTGGGTGTTGCTTGAGTTTGGGATGCAGGTGTGTCTGACGATGATCACAGGGTATATCCTCGCCAGTGCACCGATCGTCAGGCGTACCCTTCAAAAGCTAGCGTCGTTACCAAATCCGGATAAGCCGACGCAATCGATTATCCTGATGAGTCTGTTTTCCATGGTTACCGCTTGGCTCAGTTGGGCTTTCAGTCTAATTGCCAGTGCACTGTTTGCTGTGTTCTTGGTGCATCGAAATCAGAAGGTTGATTATCGGCTGCTTGTGGCAGCGGCTTATCTTGGGTTGGGGTGTACATGGCACGCCGGATTGTCCGCTTCCGCCCCCCTTTTGGTGAATACGCCCGACAACTTTCTGATTCAGGGCGAGATTCTCCAAACGACCATTCCAGCGACTGAAACCATTTTTAGCCCTTTTAACATCCTCCTACTTGTGTTGGTCATCGTTGTAGTGACTGCAATGATGGCGATGATGCACCCTTCAGCGGAGCACACTTACCGGATCAAACCTGAACTTTTAGAACAGTTGCAGTTATTCGAGACACCTGAAAAACCACATTCGATGTCGCCATCAATATGGCTGAATTGGTGGCCCGGTTTTAACCTGATTGTCGGAATGGTTGGGTTGGGTTGGCTTTTTGGCAACGTCGTCCGTTTAGGCTTCGCCAATGCTATTACCCTTAATACCATCAATTTCTTTTTTTTGATGCTCAGTATTCTTTTGCATTGGTATCCGTGGCGGTTTCTTAAAGCCGCCGAAAATGCAGGCAAGGTTGTGTGGGGAGTTATCATTCAGTTCCCATTCTACGCTGGTATCTTTGGTCTGTTCAAATTTACCAATCTTGCGACTGTGTTCACCCAAGCCTTCATCGCCATCGGGAGCAAAAACACGTTCTTGCTGATTGCTTATTGGTATGCCGGTATTTTGAATTACTTTATTCCCTCCGGTGGCTCAGAATGGGCGGTTACAGCACCATACCTTATACCCGCGGGAAACGCGCTCGGTGTTGAAGCGTCAAAGATAGTTGTTGCATACGCTTGGGGCGACATGATGACTGACATGATTCAGCCCTTCTGGGCGATTGCAATGCTCGCCATCGTTAAATTAGAATTTAGAGAGATTATGGGCCGTCTATTACTGGTTTTCTTTGTATATTTTGGAGTGACATCGGCGGCATTCCTCATATGGCCCTTGTTGTAGGTGGATAGAGCAGTCCTGGACTTGAAGAAAAGAGCCCTTAGAAACAACAGAATCGGCTATATTCATGCAACTGTGAACAATCTTTTTGGAACCCTATTTTCCACAACCCATGGAGAGTTCAACAATGACAAGGCACTTTGATTTTCTTTGGCTGTTTGCGCTGCTTCTACTCCTTCCAACTGACGGATACGCCCCCTGTGTTATGTTTACGCCTCCGGACCAGGAATTAAATGGCACCGGGCAACGTGCGTTCATTGCTTATAATCCGCAAACGCAACAGGTCAATCTCGTTCCTAGCATCAACATCAGCGGTGAAGCGACAGAATTTGCTGTCGTCATCCCAACGCCCTCCATCCCTAAACTTGACACAGTAGATCGGCGGATCTTTAGGGAGTTGAATGACCTTACAATGCCGGTGACCCGATGGCGCGGGGGTGGCGGAAGTTCGGGGTGTAACGTTTTCACAACAGAGGACAGTGACGGCATCGCTGTATTTGATAGTGCTAGCGAAGAGGATGGGGTTACTGTCATCTCTGAGCAAGAGGTGGGGGCTTTTGATACCGTTATTCTCACGGCTAATAATCCGATGGCACTAACCGATTGGCTTGACGAACATGGCTATCACCATTCTATTGACGACAATGCAATACTACAGGGCTACATCGATCAGAAATGGGTATTCACCGCTATGCGATTGCGCGTGGAGTTTACGGGTGGTGGGCGTCGGTCCGCCCGCTTTTTCGACCAACCCATTGATCCAATCTTATTGACATATACGGCGGAGCGGTTAATCTATCCATTGCGTCTAACCTCGATTAGTGCCCGGGAGGGTACAGATGTTACCGTATACATTCTTACCCCGAATAAAATGCACTTTCCAAGCGCGAAAGTTGAGTACGCCAACTGGATTACTGATAGTGAGCGCGATGCAATTCGTCTACGTTATCCAACTCTCGGTAGCTTTATCGGAGAATCACATTACCTCACTCGTTTGCGTCGTAGCTTTGCCCGAACCGAAATGGATACAGATTTTGAGTTAGTTCGTCACCAGGACAACCAAGAATTTCGTCGCGTCCGGTATATGGGATTTGCTTCTCTGCCTGATATTCTACTGCTCGGTTTAATGACAGCTGGCTACTTTGTATGGAGACGAATACGACCATTCAGACGGTAGTTGCAGCCTGAAATGACCGAATCAAAGGAGATCGATTGAATGAATTCCCAACGTCATAGATTGATTATACTTTTTAGTCTTATATGTATGGCTCTCATTTTTCCACGTATTTCGTCTGCCAGATTCCAAGAGGGCTTCGGACTGTACGGAGGGTTCCATAGCCCATCAGAGGCTAGCACCGATGGCATTTACGGAAGCGGGCCTATGTTCGGGGTGCAGTATAAACTCGCGGTTTCGACTCACACGGGGTTAGCATCATCAATTGGTGTTCTACAGAAGCAGGGCGATCCTTACAACGATAACACCTTCATCGGTACAGATCCATCATCTAGTGTAACGTTTGTGCCTGCTGAAATCAGTTACATCATCAATCTCATATCAAACCTACCCGAAACGGAACGGCGGATTCACAGTTTGTACATCGGTGTCGGTGTTAATCATATTTGGACCCGTGAACGGGCCCCCGGCTCACCCCTTGCCAAAGGTAATGCTTTTGGCAATCAGCTTTTGGCTGGCACAACTTTCTCAATATCGAAAGGCTTTGTTTTGGGCTTAGAGTTCAAATATCTGAGAAATCGACCGCTCATGAAATTGGATTCGGGCCGCACCTATCGTGTACAACTCGATGGTACACAAGCTCAAATGACATTTATGTGGCATTTTGGGGATTAATGACTTGTGCGGGTGGTTACAGATTCTAATCAGAAAGCGTCCAACCGTAACTATGCCCGGATCATTCGATAGACCTTGTTGATTGCTTTGGAGAAATCAAATCGCTGTTTAACAAAAAAGGAATGTTATGCCTAAAATCATCGTTGCCAACTATTTCCAAGAAACCAATTCGTTCCACCCCAATCCCACTACGTATGAGGATTTTAGTGTTCACTTTGGGCACGCTTTATTCAACGCGGGTCGTGAGGATATCAACGGTGCGCTGAACATTTTTTCTCAGCGGTCCGACTTGGAGGTTGTGCCCACTTACGGAGCTAGCATGGGTGCGGGTGGTACAATCACCCACGAATGTTTTGAGCGAATCACCGGAGAATGCTTGGAAGCAATTGAGAAAAACAGTGCTGGGGCAGACGCCCTATTTTTCGCCATGCATGGAGCGATGGCTGCCGAAATAGAGCAGGATCCGGAAGGCTATATTCTTCAAGAAACCCGTAAAATCTTGGGACCGGATGTCCCCATTGTTATCTCTCTTGACATGCACGGCACCGTTACCCGGCGCATGTTAGAGCTTATCGATGGTGCTGCTATCTTGCACACGTATCCGCACATCGACTGGTATCAGTTGGGTGAGCGGAGTGCTACAATGCTGCTAAGTATCCTCGATGGTGCGAAACCTATTATTGGTAGTGTGTATACACCTACCATGGTGCGCGGTGACGAACTCAAGACCGCAACCGGTGTGCACGGGACGTTCATCCGACACCTTGAGCGGCTTGAAGAACGGGATGATGTGTTGGCTGCGGGCATCATGCTGGGGCACCCGCCTACCGACTGCCCGGAGCAGGGATCTCGAATCGTCATTGTTACTGATAATAACAGGGAATTGGCTGAAGTAGAAGCGATGCGAATCGGTCAGAACTTCTGGGACATGCGTGAACGGATGCAGTGTGTTCTGTACAGTGTGGAGGCGGCGATTGAAAACGCGAAGAAAGCGGACGGAGCGGTTGTCTTTTCCGATGCTGCCGATGCCACAAGCTCTGGGGCACCGGGAACTAGCAATGCAATCCTAAAAGGGTTTTTAGAGAGCGACTACACAGGACGGGTGCTTTTGCCTATCCGGGATGAACCGGCGATTGAGAAAGCGATGGAGGCGGGTTTAGGCAGTACCATTACCGTACCGCTCGGTGGCACGAAAGACCCCCGTTTTACCCCGATAGATGTGGAGGTCACGGTGGAAGCCCTCGCTATAAGAGACAATGTGCATATAGCCGTTCTCAGGGCTGGTAACATCACTATCGTCGCTGCTACCCAAGGCGGTATACTATGCGATCGATGGATGTATCCCGCTGTTGGTCAGGATCCAAAGACGTTTGATGTCATTATCCAGAAATTGCCGCATACACCCTATGAATTTTATGATGAGTGGGCTGTCCGAAACATGACTATCGACGTTCCAGGCGCAGCGAGTCCTAATATCAAGACGCTAGGCCACAAAATTGTACGGCGACCGATTTACCCACTTGATGAAGACATGTCTTACACTCCGCAGGTCGAGATATTCGACTAGTAGATTGCGGCAAAGATCGGTTTGAATTAATTTTCTTGTCATCCTGTCATTAGCTCATGATATAATTATGCTTAGTTTTAGTATACCTCGGATTGCTTCAAGAGGGGAGGATACCATAAATGGTAGACGATAGCAGAGAAGAACACCGAATGATCATTTTTGGCAATGACAGCGACCCCGTCCAAGAACACTTAATTCGAGAAGGCAGTGTAGCCAAAGATAGGTCTACACAAAACGGCATTTTAGAGCGGAAAATACATGCCGAATCCTATACAGTTACTCTGTACGCGTTATTAAAAGATTACGGTTTAATCCCTGTTTTTCGGATTAAGCCAAGGATACGATTCCACCGATTTAACTATGATAACCAAGCTTCGAGTGCACCTCTTCGTTACAATTTAGATGACATCGTTGATTTTGCTGAGGTCAAGCGCGGTATCGAATCGGGTGAACCTGTAGATAGTGCGCTTCAGGAGCAGGTCTTCGGAGATGCCCCTTCCCTTAAAGGCTTGTCTGATGATCCTGCACTACAACTGGTATCTCAGCGCGATCTGTTTTTACGGAATCCTCCTTTTAAGACGAAAACAAAGGTTTTCGGCGGCGAGGACGATCATACACAGGGGATTCCCATTGGAAAATTCCTCGACGCCCTCAACTATCCCACACAAACTCAATCTATTTTCAAACCCTTTCCTCAAGGTTCATCGTTTGCCACCGATCTCTTGGAAGCGTTGGAACCTTTTCATCACTTGGAATTTCAGTTCGGTGTCTACTCACGATATGAAAGACGAGACTGTGTGCTAGCAGGTGATATTTCTAAAGCGGCAGGGGGATACCGTACTACTTTTGATCCGTGGACAGTATTGGGGTATATCCACTCCAATGGTCAGATGCAACAGCTCCAAATTCTTGCCCATGAGAGAGGCACGCGGTGGGAACATAAAATCATGATTGAGGAGATGGACCCACCTACGCTTGAGCTAATCTCTCAAAAGATACGCACGTTACGACAGGATAACCTCATTGGTCGGGTTTTGTCCAAAAGTCAGACAGGGTTGACGCTCCTAGCGGACACACAAGAAGCACGAATCAACGCAACAAATGACCTGTTTGTGGATTATGAACTACAAATAGAAACAGCCCTCCCAAAAGACAGATTCGCAGACATTGAATGTCGCAGGAAATTACGGGGTGCTTTTAACTCAAACGGTCAATACCAGCTGCATCCTCTCAATAAAGATATTGTTGAAAAACACCTTAATCTGGCAAAAGGGGTCAATAACAGTGTGATATATACTCTGGATAATGTCTATCTGATGCAGGGACCAATTCGGCAAAGGATTAAAGAGAAGGATTTGTATATCACAAGAACCCCGATTCGTGAAAGGGTCGTCATGCGGTCGGCACAGGAGTTGAGGGACCGTATGCCAACAAATGGATTTGAGGAATGCTGGAACGAATCCATTGATGAGGCGGGATATACAATTATCAACAAGGCAAGTGATCGATGCTATATCGTCAGTTACGGTAGGAGAAAAACCGGAAATATTCTTGATGGCACGGTGACGAGACAACCTTCAGAATATTACCTTTCAATCAAATATCTGGGAATCACTCCTGAACGTTACGGCGATTTTATCTCTAAGACCTCCAAGGGTACTGTGAGGAAGAGAAGCATTCCACCGCGTGGGTTGTTTAATATGATCGCCACTAGAGAGGATAGAGTCATTCGGGAGATGAAGAATCTGATGATGTATCTAAAAAATAAAAAGTTAACCTAAGATGATTCTAAGTTTTCCTCAGAGACTCAAATTGTCGCACAAATGGGAGCGATTAAACCGATGATTGAGATTCGTGGGACCGGCCACATCTA
Source organism: Candidatus Poribacteria bacterium (assembly GCA_021295755.1). Taxonomy (NCBI): domain Bacteria; phylum Candidatus Poribacteria; species Candidatus Poribacteria bacterium. The sequence continues at coordinate 1,199 of JAGWBT010000070.1, read as the reverse complement.
CCGTAACCCGAAGCCACATCTTCGCGCTCGACATGCGTGGCACCCAACCTTGGTGGTCATTGACCAGAACGAACTAATTGCCGCGTTTGACATCGGTGAGGCGGTTGAGAGTTTGGATTACCGTACCTATATCAACCACAGTCATGATGGTGGGGAGACTTGGGACGCGCCTGTGCCAATGTTTCCTGATAATCTGATCCAGCATCCGACGCGGCGCACCACGCACATTGGGCGACCGAGACGGATGTCGGATGGTGAACTGGTCGCATTCATCGCTCGTTTTTACCGCGACGACACGGAACAGGGTATCTGGAATCCAGACACAACAGGTGTGGCGGAGATGGATTTAATGGTAGCGCGGAGCACGGATGATGGTTCGACTTGGAGACAACTCCAGTACATCTCACCACCTCTGGTGGGGCAACCCTTTGAAGTCTGTCACACCCTTGTCGAGTTAGCAGACGGTCGATGGTTGGCTCCGGTATCATGCCTGCGGTGTTGGGACGGATCAGCTCCCAACGGTTTGAAGGTTATCGGGATGGTTTCCGCCGATCAGGGGGTGACTTGGCCCACATACATCGACATATCGTCCATTTTGAGCAGTCGGTTGTACAGTTGGCAGATGAACGCCTGCTCGCTGTTGGCTGGGCATTTGATGAACGCAGCGGTAAGACCAAAGCGGTCAGCTACGCGGTCAGTCACGATGGCAAGACGTTTTCAACCCCACCGCATCCGACGGGCTTGAATGGAGAGACCAGTAAACTGTTGGCGCTGCCAGATGGGCGTGTCGTTTGTGTTTACCGTGGTATTGACCCGACGGGATTGTGCGGTACTATCGCGCATCTTGACGGTGAGCAATGGCAACACGACAAACCGCAGGTGCTGTGGCAGGGTGACAGACTCACAAAAATGTTTGGGGAGGCAACTGCTACGGAGGAACTGCGTTCGCTGAAACTCGGTTGCCCTAATCTTGCCTTGCTGCCCGATGGCGATGTGCTGGTTGCGTTTTGGTGCCATGAGGATGAGGTCTACAACATCCGTTGGGTACGGCTTGCGGTCAGTTGAGGTTGGCAAGGTGTCCTATCATTATTCCTACTCTAATAGGACTTACGCATTTCAGGGAACAACGATCCTCCGTTCCGACTAGTAAACAAGCCTACACCCTCCTCAAAACATGCGGGATCCTTGTTAGGAGCAAT
>JAGWBT010000069.1:42646-47395 GCA_021295755.1 Candidatus Poribacteria bacterium | reverse complement strand
TTAGCGATTTCCTTGCTCGACACAGTGACGGTTCTTTCGTCGCGTGTCTGAATCGTAACGGTTGTATTGGGCGCTGGTTTCTCGTCTCCCTCAATATTACCGACAATCTCTGTTCTATCTTTGAGATGGACCACGTTCATGCTATCCCAAAGTCGCTCGCCTTTGGGCAGTTTTTGGGTGGTAATGGTAATGCAATCGACAGGACAGATCATCTCGCATTTTTTACAACCGATGCAGTCCTCAATACGATTGTGTAGCTTGCCTCGATACCCCTTGGGGATCTCGCGGACATTCTTCTTCTGCTCAAAGGAGCGGTCGTAAGGATACTGATGGGTGACGGAGGGTTGTAACAACTGTTTGAAGGTGATACGCATACCGACGAGCGCTGTATAAACCCCCAAATAGATATTTGACAGGTAGTGGCGCATGATGAAACCTCCTTGCGAGGTAAATTTGTGTCCGTTTGGTTTTTATAGTAGATTTTAGAATTAATGAGACACTCCAAACCGGTGCGGTTGAAAACCGCACCTACCGGGGGGCGAAAGTGTCTATTTATTTTTTGAATCACTATATTAGGTTGTCGCAGAAATTCGCCTCTCCGCCGAACTGGGCGGTGGTTCAGGTCCCTTAGACAGACTCTTACCTAGCACGCCGAACGTGAAAATGAGTCCGAGTATAATAACAGCAATACTAATAATAATGCTTAACATCGAATCTTTCGGGAAAATCAACGCCCAGATTCCGACACCTAGGATATTGAAAAATGAAATCGGTATAAAATACTTCCAGCATAGATTCATCAACTGATCCACACGCAGGCGTGGCAGCGTCCAGCGCAGCCACATCATGACGAATACTAATAACAGCGTCTTGATAGCGACCCCCAAGAGTCCACTGAGGGTGATCGTTCTCAAGATAAAGCCGAGGATGCCGGCTTGAGGTAGCATCTCAGCAGGTACAATCCCGTGCCAACCGCCGAGGAACAGGGTTGCAGCAATTGCGCTGACTGCGAACATATTGGCGTATTCTGCGATGAAGAACAACGCAAAGCGCATACCGCTATACTCGGTATGGAAGCCAGCGACTAGTTCGGATTCTGCTTCAGGAAGGTCGAATGGAGTGCGGTTGACTTCGGCAATTGTTGATATAAAGAAGACAAAGAATGCAATGAAGGTGAACGGTGTCCGAAAAATTAGCCAATTCGCTATCCCGTCTTGTCCTTTGACAATTTCCTGCATGTTCAGGGACTGAACCAGCATGACCACTGTCAAAATGCCGAGACCAATCGGAATTTCATAGCTAACGATTTGGGCGGCAGATCGCATGGCTCCAAGCAGGGACCACTTGCTATTGGAAGCCCACCCCGCCATAATTACGCCCATCACAATGACGGAGGAAATCGCCATGATATAAAAGATGCCGATATTTAAGTCACTGATCAGAATAGATTTACCAAACGGGATCGCGGCGAATACGGCAAAAGAGCAGGCGAAGATAATATATGGGGACGCCACAAAGAGGAATTTATCCCCCTCTCGCGGGATGTGGTCTTCTTTGAAGATGAGCTTGACCCCATCGGCTAAGGTTTGAAGGATACCGTGCGGTCCGACTCGCATCGGTCCGACCCGATCTTGGATATGGGCGGACACTTTCCGTTCTGCTAAAACTAGACCGAGTGGGAGTAGGGGAACAACGGCGACAAAAATGACGCAACATGCGAGCATAATCGCCAATTCGCCGAGCGGGGCGGGGAGATGTGTTAAAAACGGTGCATGTTCTTGGACAAACCGCTGTGCCCAACTCTCAGAGGATTGGACGAAAAATTGATGTAAGTTTTCAGCCCCGATTCCATCGGGATTCAAAACAATTTGTAAACCGAGTGGCATTCAAACTCCTTATGCGTGAAATCCCGTTCCGAGGATCCTCGCTTAGCGGGACATGATTCGTGAAGATAGACATCGAATCTAGCGATCAACCTCTCCCATGACAATATCAATGCTACCAATGATTGCGATAATGTCCGCGACCATCAACCCTCTACTCAACTCTTGTAACGCACTCAACGCCGTGAAGCAGGGCGATTTGGCTTTCACACGCACCGGCTTCGGCGTTCCATCACTCACAATATAAAATCCCAGTTCACCGCGGGGGGCTTCGCTTCGGTGAAAGATTTCACCTTTGGGAGGACGTACCGCTTTCAACTCTGCCTGAATTGGGCCATCGGGCAGACCGGAATCAAGAATCTGCCGGATAATCCGGATCGACTCCTTCATCTCATCCATCCGGACTTTATAGCGATTCCAGCAATCGCCGGCGACCACGCCAAACTCCGGAATATCTCTGCCAACGGGAACGTCAAAGTCAAATCGGTCATAAATGGAGTACGGTTCATCTTTGCGTAGATCCCATTGTAACCCTGCCCCACGGAGGTTGGGTCCCGTAATGCCGTAGTTAATCGCCATTGCTGTATTCATGACAGCGACATTTGCTGTGCGCTCAATGAAGATGCGGTTGGCGGTGAGTAGCGAGTTGTACACATCGATCTGCGGCTCAAAATAGGCGGTGTATCCCTTGCAACGCCGCCGACACGGATATAATTGTATGTCAATCGCGCACCACAGATCTTTTCAAAAAGCAGGAGGATCTTCTCGCGGTCTCTAAAGGCGTAAAGGAACGGAGTGAAGGCACCGATGTCCATGCCGTAGGTGCCGAAAGACAGAAGATGGCTCCCGATTCGATTCAGTTCACCGATGAGGATACGAAGGTATTCCCCTCGTTCAGGGACGCCGGGAAATTTCCCCTCCTCCTTCATCATTAACTCTTCGACCGCCAGACAGAATCCCCAATTCATATTCATCGCTGCAATATAATCCATCCGGTCGGTAAACGGGATAATTTGCTGGTAATTTAGATTTTCGGAATGTTTTTCAAAGCAGCGGTGCAAATATCCGATATGTGGGATTGCATCTCGGACGATTTCCCCATCCAGTTTCAACTCAAGCCTTAACACGCCATGGGTGCTTGGGTGCTGCGGTCCCATGCTAACAATCATCTCATCTGTAAATGGCTTCAGTTCAATAAATTTGCTATCTTGTTGTGGTGCTGCCATGATGGATATCCTTAAAGTTTAAGATCAACATAAATACCATTATGTATCAGGCTAAATCAGCAGTCAGCTAATCACCTAGTTTTTTTAGCAGACGGTTATGACGTTCAGACGAAATTTATCCTATCGAACCAAGTATACGATGACGAGGAACAATTGATAAAAAGCCGAGTCGGATTAGAGATTTTTCCCGAAGACCACTCGATTCAAAATCCGGCTCAGTTGGGGATATGATTTCGTCAAAACCATCAACATATTGGTGCAATTGTGTCGAAATACCACAAATAAGTAAGTCTTGATAAAGTGGCATATTGCGTAGAATAACGGCAGGTCTATTCTTCGCTAGACCATCAGCTTGAAGAATAGGTGTGAGAATAACATCACCTTCCTGCATAGTGGGGATTCACCTTTTTAATCAAGTCGGCTGAATACTCTGGTTCGTCTTCCCCGTATCCCGCTTCTAAGCCTTGAACTGATAAATTTACCCATGCCTCACGCTCATCATCCGACAGATGGCGCGGTAAAATTGTAACAATAAGCCTTGTGTCTGGTTCCAAGTCAACCGGTTCATCCAAACAAATCTGCTTTCCATCAAAATGAGCGGGTACGGTTATCATTGGCATTTGTCTGTTTTCCTTGCTTTCGCGTCCGATTTAGCACGATACTGAATAAGGCCCATCGTATCAGTTACATAATGTTTCATCGTGTTGTTTTAGTATCAAGATGATGCCATATTTCTTTCCGTGCCTCTTGGATTTCTTCGTCAGTCGGTTCAAACCCTTCCCATAGACCACCAAGTTTGACTATATTTTTCGCTGCACAAGGTTGATATTCGTCCTTTAGGGATGTCACAAAGTCAACAACTACGGCTAGTTTATCTTCTGGCAATTCTTTAATCGTATTAATAATCTGTTGTTGATACTGTTCTGACAACGCCATCGTTTTTGCTCCCTCTCCATGTGCATCAATAAGGCACTCGCATCCCTCGATAGAACTCAGGCTCTGTATAATCCTTACGCATCGGGTAGCCTTCCCAATCGTCTGGAAGTAGGATTCGTCGCAAATCAGTGTGACCGTCAAAGATTATTCCAAATAGATCGTACGTCTCTCGCTCATGCCAGTTGGCGGTTCTCCAGATATGTTCAACGGTGGGAACGTGGGGTTCTTCTTCTTTGGGGAGAACAACTTTCAGGACAAGTTTGTGACGGTGGGTCATTGAGTAGAGGTGATATACGACGTAATAGTTGGGGTCTTTTGCGCCGAGATCCACTCCGCTCAAACACATCAAGAAATCGAAAGTCAATCCTTCATCTTCGGCGAGGTATTGTGCGACATCGGCAATTGACTCAGCAGCAACAACGATGAAGGGATCTGCAATGTCCTCTTCAAACGAGGCAATTGATTCTCCAAATTGATCTTTTAGGTTTTCGTAAATTTCTTGTGGTGTCACGGAAAAGTATCAACGCTTGGGAAGAGTTGCTAATAGCGTTGTAATTCCCCCTTCTTAAAATTTGAACCTGTGTTAGTTCATTTGTTCATTAGTACATTGGTTCATTTAATGAACTATAATAGATTTCAGAATTATTTAGACACTCCCAATGCACAGCCAACCCCCTAAATCCCCCTTATCAGGGGGACTTATG
>JAGWBT010000069.1:0-42465 GCA_021295755.1 Candidatus Poribacteria bacterium | reverse complement strand
TCAGAATTATTTAGACACTCCCAATGCACAGCCAACCCCCTAAATCCCCCTTATCAGGGGGACTTATGAACGCGCTGCGCAAGTCCTATTATTAAAAGATTAACAGGATTATCCTATGAAACTGACCATAACACTAATGAAGCGAATCAGTATGGCTATTACATTCCACACCACTACGATTCAGCAGTTTGGCAGGGCCCTGTCAGGTCCCAGAAAAAATTTCAACCCCATATCGGGGGTTCATCTTTGGTGGATGTCTCTTTGAACCCTGATGAGGCGTAGCTTCAGGGCGTTTGTAGATTTGTACCACGCAACAGAAGGGGCGTGTAGACGGCTTGCTGACCTGACATATACGCAGCATTTATGAACCGCTTTTCACTTAAATAGCAACATAACCTCGCCAAATGTCAGGGATTTGTCAGGGCACTGACAGGTCAAAACTCTGGCGTATGTCCCGCAGAATTTAACCTGCGGCTTCTTCTTGATCTGCGTGTTCTTCCTGTTCGGCTCTAGCTTCAGCCATCGCTTCCTCATTATTTTCCAAGTCTGTTTTGGTGAAGAGTTTCTTCAGGAAGGGCACACTTGTTCGTTTTGCAACTGTCTGCGTTTTAATTTTTTCCTGCAGCTTCATCAAGCCTTCAAGCACAGCCTCCGGACGGGGCGGGCAACCGGGAACATAAACATCAACGGGAATAATTCTGTCTACGCCTTTGAGGACATGATAGCCGTGCTGCCAGTATGGGCCACCGCTCGTGGCGCAACTTCCCATGGAGATAACATATTTCGGTTCGGGCATTTGTTCATAAAGGCGTTTAATTCGAGTCGCCATTTTTAACGTTACTGTGCCCGAGACAATGATCAGATCAGACTGACGCGGGGTCGCACGCGGGACTCCTGCGCCGAAGCGGTCTAAATCATAATTTGAGGCGGCGGTAGCCATAAACTCAATCGCACAACAAGCGAGCCCAAAGGTCATGGGCCATAAAGAAGACGCACGCGCCCAGTTGGCGACAGCATCAATAGAGGTGACGATAATATTCTTGTCCAGTTTCTCCTCGATTATCATTGTTCAATTTCCTCCCTTACAGACTGAATCGAGCGGATCCATTGGAGGTCCCCTTTCACCCAGACATAGGCAAGGCCGACCAGCAGTATGAAGATGAAAATCAGCATTTCGACAAATGCGAGCAGCCCGATTTCACGGAAAACGACACCCCATGGAAATAGGAACACAATCTCAACATCGAAGATTAAGAAAATAAGCGCAATGACGTAGAAGCGGGCGTTAAACTTAATGCGGGTATCACCAATCGGATCCTCACCGCACTCATAGGGCATATACTTTTCGTCGGTGAAAAGTCGGGTCTGGAGCAGGCGAGAGACGACGAGGTTAAGTGTGACAAATAGACACCCAACAACCAAAAAGAGTAGCACGTTCGCGAAATTAAAAAGCATTTATTCCACAGGGCAAATTCCCTTGTATCTTTACTATAGGTCGAAAATTTGCCTCATCCTTTCGAGGGGGCTTGTGAAATTTCTCACAAACTAAAGGCTAAAGAGAATCGTGTCAAACTGTGCAATCAGCGCAATCATAAGTTAATAACGATCTTCAGAGCATAATTATATATCAGATCCAGATTATTTGCAACAAAAAACCTGACGGACGGTTGCCTGTATGGCATGTAACCTTTTTCCGCCTCAGTCCCCGCCAACACTGGGATTGAACAACATCGGCGAATCAATCGGTCAATTCTAAATTTGAAATAGTCACGGAATTCCGTAACCTAATTGAGTTCAGTGTATGCCCATCTCCCCTTGATTACATGAACACAACGTTAAAGGTTCGCTAAGAACCTTTGGTGCTAGTTAGTGAGCAAGTCGTTTGCACATTGTTCAAGTCGCTTTGGATCCCGATTTACCGGGGAGCTCAGTGAATTCAAAAAAATAAATAGACACTTTCGCTCCCCGTGTTGGGTAGGCGCTGTTTCCAACTGCGCCGATGCGGTGCGGTTAAAAACCGCACCTACCGGGGTCGTAGCGCGGATTTTTCCATCCCCGGTAGGCGAGGTTTCCTAACCTCGCCGATTTGCAGTGTCTAATTAATTCTAAAATCTACCATAACTAAGAAAATCGGTTCTGACAGCCAAAGTGAGAGTTATGGCATGTTTTCTATCCGTAAGGATTTTCTAACGAAAGAATAGATTTCTTTTCAAAGATAGGTTATAATAGCAGTTTCTGAAGTTATAAATTAAAAAGGTAAGCATTGTCAGCTGCCACTAACTTGCATTAACACTAAGGAGAACACACTTATGAAAGGTGGAGATATTCTTATTGAGTGTTTGAAAGCGCAGGGGGTACGCTGTGTTTTCGGTATGCCTGGAACACAGAACATACAGATCTACGATTCACTCCTTCGTCATGGAGCAGGCGCGATTGATCACTATCTCGTCCGCCATGAATATGCTTCGACGCAGATGGCGGATGGTTATGCACGTTCTACCGGGGAGGTCGGTGTTGCGTTGACGGTCCCGGGTCCCGGCGCAAGTAATGCATCGACAGGGATTGTGGAGGCATTCACAGATTGCGTGCCGGTGCTGTTGATTACTGGTCAAAGCGACTCCGAATTTTATGCCAGAGATCCAAGCAAGATGTTTCACGGCTTGGATCAGATGAGTTTCTTTGAATCTGTCACCAAGTATTGTGCCATCGCACAGACGATAGAGGAAATCCCAACGGTTGTCGAGAATGCGTTCTGCGCTATGCGATCAGGGCGTCCCGGACCTGTTGTACTAGAATTTCCGATGGATGTGGTTACCGGTGAGGGAGAAGTTGCCATCCCACCCCGCGTTGAACGACAGCCGGCCATTGCTCCCAATCCTGCTGATCTAAAATCCGCAGCGGAAGCCCTAAGAAACGCAGAGAGGCCGGTCCTGTTTGCAGGTTCCGCGGTCATCCATTCCGATGCACGTGAGGAATTGCAGCAACTCGCTGAGAGACTCAACGCCCCGGTTGTTGTGGCGCGATGCGCAAAGGGTGTTCTGCCCGAAGATCACCCACTCGCCTTGCAGATTGTTTACGGTTATCCGGGTTATCAAGCGATGCAGATTGCGGATTGTACAGTTGCCATTGGTCCCCGTTTCACATCAATTGACACACGAACTTGGAGTCTCCAACCGCCACGTCCACTAATTCAATTGGATGAGGACGCGCAGGAAATAGGGCGAGAGTATCCGTGCGACGTGGGTGTTGTCGGTGATCTTAAATTGACGTTGCAAGCATTAATCGAAGAGGTTGATGGAGGCAAAGACTCATGGACGCAGCCGTTGGCACGGATTCGCGAGAGATTTGCTGCGCAACCGCCCTTGCCCCTGTTGCCGGAGATTCGAGAAGTGCTTCCAGACGATGGAATCCTCTCCGTCGATGTTCATGGCATTGGCTACGCTTCGTTCGCTGAATACCCGGTGTTGGATCCGAAAACTTTCCTTTATCCAAACATCGGTGTTGCGCTCGGCTACGCGTTCCCTGCAGCACTCGGCGCGAAGGTTGCGAATCCGGACAAGCCAGTTGTGTGCTTCAGCGGAGATGGCGGGTTCATGATGGGCTCCCCTGAGTTAGCCACTGCAATGATGTACGGTATCAATGTCGTAACAATCGTTGTAAACGACGGTGCATTGAGCGCGATAAAGGGGTCTCAGCAAAAGGGATGTAATGGGCGTACTATTGATACGGACTTGAGTAACCCGGATTTCATTCAGTTTGCCAAATCCTTCGGCGCTTACGCCGTGCGGGTTGATGAAGTAGCAGACTTCAAGGGTGTGCTACAAGACGCACTCGCCGCAGACAGCCCCGCTCTCATCGAGGTGTCAATGGAGGGTCGGCAGGAAGAGATCATTGGTATGATTGGCTGGCTTCAGACGGATCCATTGCGAAGAGGATGAGACTCATGTTAAGAAGGCAGCCAACAGAAACCGAGTTTTTGACAAAAACTCGGTTTCTCTTTGCGTCTCAGGCTACGCGAAATGCTTACCTTTATGAGGGTTTGATTGATCATGAACATTCGTGCCTTGTTGTTCGACTTTGGCGGCACACTCGATGGAAACGGAGTTCATTGGCGAGACCGAACATACCGGTTCCTCCAGCAGGCGTACCCGGAGATTGATCGAGAGACGTTTGATCGGGTGGATCGTGCCGCTGTCTATAGACTTATTGACAGTAGAAGTGCTCCCCAGCTTACGCTGCGCGAAACGATGGATGTCATCGCCACCGGCATCTACGAAGCACTCGGTTTAGATTCTGACGTTAAGGACCGGTATGTAGACTTTTTCTGCGAGGGAGCGAAGGAATGTCTTGGCCGTAACCGACAGTGGCTCGCAACGCTTCGAGATCGATACCGGCTCGGCGTTATCAGCAACAATTTTGGAAACACGCGAGGCTGGTGTGACGAATACAACCTCTCACCTCTGCTTGATATCGTGGTAGATTCAACGGTTGTCGGTGTGTCGAAGCCGGAGGCGGGCATATTTCATGCAGCATTGACAGGAATAAGTATCGTCCCTGAAGCAGCAATCTATGTCGGAGATACATATTCGGACGATGTGGTTGGTGCAAAAGGCGTGGGGATGCGGGCTGCTTGGTTAGTCGGCGAGGAAGACAAGGAGTGTCCCGACGCGTCAATCGTCGATGTTCAACTTACAACCCTTCAGGAACTTAATAGTTTTTTGGAGTTAGAAAATTGAACTTAAAATATGAGTGAAATTGAATCCTGTAGGGGTTACGCAGTTGAACGCTCAACGCCTCCGTCCCGATCACGATTCTCGTAGACTCCGATCCTATCAGAGGAGTCTTGAATTTGTCGTTCGGCGATTTATCGCCGATGGACACGATTGTTAATGTCCGATGAATCGGGCAACTACAACAGAAGTCTCATCAAGGGGTTCGTAGTGAACAACGATCGTTGTTCACTACTGAAGTGCGTAAGTCCTATTCTTGTTAACATAGTCTTAAGAAAGGCTTACAGTTATTGGATCTCTAAACCTCACCTATCCCTCTGCGTCTACCTATGCACACAACGAATTCCCAGCAAAAAACTGGGAGGATGAAGGGGTATCCAAAAAATGCGCAATGCGGTGGGGAAGTCACTAGTACAACTGATACTGGATTCAAATTTAATCTCCGATGATGAGCATCAACAGGTTCTTGAAGAAATTGAAACAACAGGTGTTACCCATACTCAAGCCCTCTCAAAGTTTGTGGACTCCAAGTCTCTCGCACTCGCTGAACAGGCTCTAGAGTACGGAGTGCTGTGCACATTGCTTGAAGATGTTATTCCGGAGGCTGAAGTAACTGAGCGGGTTTCAGCGAGTTTTGCTTATCGGAGCAAGGTCTTGCCAATTCGCCTGAGCGAAGGAACACTTATGGTCGCTATGGCGGATGTGCTGGATATCCGGTTAATTGATGAGATGCGGTTGGTTACGGAATGCGAGATTGAACCGGTGCTTGCGGACGAAGGGGACATCGAAGCGGCCATTATCCGTGCCTATGGAAAGACCGCCGCTGCCATTCTCAGCGAAGGAATCAAGGGCCCCGTTGGTGCCGTCGCCACGCTTGAGCGTGAAACGATTGACGATTTTGGCATCAGCGAGCAGGACTTAAGCCAAGATCCGACAGTCATCAACGCTGTAGATCAGATTATCATTGACGCTGTCCGCCTCGGTGCCAGTGATATCCATATAGAACCGTTCCCCGGTGAACTCAAAATCCGTTACCGCATTGACGGTGTTTTGGAAGACCAGCCCAACCCCCCTCCCCATCTCCAGTCTGCAATTACCTCCCGTGTCAAGATCATGGCAAGCATGAACGTAGCAGAACGGCGTCGTCCTTTGGACGGAAAGATCGGCGTGACCGTTCAGAGCGTTGGCAACCGCCAGATTGACCTACGTGTTTCGACCGTGCCCACAGTGCATGGCGAAAGTGTCGTCCTGCGAATCCTTGACAGGCAATCCATCTCGTTCGGTCTAGAACAACTTGGCTTGCTAGAGGACAATTTGGATCAGTTTTTTCGAATGATCCAGAAACCACACGGCATTATCTTGGCAACGGGCCCAACGGGCAGCGGTAAAACGACAACACTGTATGCCTGTCTGAAAGAGATCAATACCCCGGAGGTCAAAATTATTACGATAGAAGATCCGGTTGAGTATGAATTGGAAGGGATAAACCAGATTCAGGTGAATCCGGAGATAAATGTGACCTTTGCAGCGGGATTGAGGCACATCCTCCGCCAAGACCCGGATAAAGTGCTAGTCGGTGAAATCCGAGACTATGAAACAGCAGAAATGGGGATCCATACCTCTTTGACCGGGCACCTTGTCTTTAGCTCACTGCATACCAACGACGCATCAAGTGCGGTTACTCGCTTGGTGGATATGGGCGTAGAACCGTACTTAGTTGCCTCAACGCTGGAGGGCATTATTGCCCAACGGCTTGCGCGTCGGGTTTGCCCACATTGTTATGAGATGTACACCCCGGAACCAGAGCGCGTCCAAGACCTGCTCGGCAGCCAAACTGGGATAATCACCGCTGATCTGCTTATCCCTCGTGCGGTCGGTTGCAAGGAGTGTCGTGGTCGTGGTTATAAGGGACGCATTGGACTCTTTGAGGTCATCCTAATAAGTGAGGAATTGCGCGAGATGACCATCCAAAGAGCGTCGGCAAGCCAACTGAAACGCGCCGCAATGCGACTGGGGATGAAAACGTTGCGGGAGGATGGTTGGAGAAAAGTGGTTGCCGGTTACACGACCATCGAGGAAGTTGTACGACTCACACAAGAGGATGAGTTTGACATCGGCGAAGTCGTATGAAAGGTGAAGCGTAACGCGTAAAAGTGTTGCGTATTGCAGGAAAGGACTCCTGATGCCAAGATTCCGTTACGAAGCTCTGACGACCACTGGAACGGTGGTCACCAATACACAAGAAGCGAGCAGTAAGGCTGAACTTGTGTCGAAACTGAAGGTGATGGGATATTGGCCCACAAGCATCGTTGAGGATAGTGCAGAAACTCAAGATCGAAAAGGGATTCATATTCCTTTCTTACCTACTCGGATTAAGGCGACAGAGGTTGAGTTTTTCACCTATCAGATGGCGACGTTGATTAACGCCCACGTTCCGTTATCTCGCGCTTTGGGGGTGACGCTAGAACAGATTACGAGCGTCGAGCTCAAGCGGGTCGTTGAGCAGGTCAAATATGATGTCGAACACGGCTCACCGCTTAACGATGCACTTGCACAGCATCCGAGGGTATTTTCCGAGTTGTATGTCAATATGGTAAGAGCGGGCGAAGCGGGTGGGGTTCTCGGTGTCGTGTTGGAACGGCTCGCTGAGTTTGCCGAAAGACAACGGCTTCTCAAAACTGAAGTGACCTCTGCCTTGTTCTACCCCGCCATTTTGCTGGCGTTAAGCGTCGGTGCGGTGGCGGTTTTGATGACATTTGTTATCCCTAAATTCACCGGTATGTTCGCAGAGTTGGATGTTGCATTGCCCGGTCCGACACGATTTCTTATTGGCGTTACTAATTTCTTAAGTGTTTACTGGTGGATCATTTTAATTGCGATAATTGGCGGCGTCGTGGGACTCAGACAGTATATTCGCACGGAAAGCGGACAGCTGGCTTTTGATCGAGTGAAACTCAAACTCCCGATTATTGGGATAATCTTCAGTAACTTTGCACTGGTACGGTTTACGCGAACAATGGCAACGCTGCTTGAAAATGGCGTGATACTGCTGCCGGCACTTCGCGTTGTCAAGGATACCATCGGCAATTTGGTTTACGGGAACGCGGTCGCAAGTGCGGAACAAGAAATCGAGCGCGGATCGACTTTGTCACGAGAATTGGAGCGAAGTGCTGTCTTCCCGCCGCTACTGACCCACATGGTTGCGATTGGTGAGGAATCCGGCGATCCTGAACAGATGCTGACGAAACTATCAACATATTACGATCTGGAAATCAAGAAAAATCTAGAACGACTTACCAACTCAATTGGTCCCGTGGTGATTCTATTAATGGGGTTACTGATTGGATTTATTGCAGTTGCGATGATCCTTCCGATCTTTGAAGCCAGCACCTCGATCAGTGGATAGCCATTATCTGATAACCTTTGGTGCTAGTTAGTGAGAAAGCCGTTTCCGCATTGTTCAAGTCGCTTTGAATCCCGATTTATCGGTGAGTTCATTGATTCATTAGTCGGTTGGTTCATTTATTTTTCTGACGTTCCACCCTTCGGATACACATGTCGCCCCGCTAGGGCTAGATGAACCGCTGAACTGATGGTTTTGACGTTTCACGCATCATATTATCAATAACTGCAGGCTAGCACCATTGGTTTATAGATATCCACACGGGAGGTAGAAAATGTTCAAACAGTTAAAATCAGATGAATCGGGGCTGACGCTTATTGAAATTACGATTGTTATTGTTATTCTCGGTCTGTTGGCGAGCTTTATTGCACCGCGGGTCTTGAATGCGCCGGATAAGGCAAAGGTCGCCAAAGCCAAGATGGAGATTAGCGCTTTGGAAAACGCGTTAGAGATGTATGCGATCGAAATCGGAGACTATCCAACGGTAGAACAAAATCTACAGGCACTGTGGCAAATGCCCAATCCGCAACCCGAAAATTGGAGTGGTCCTTATATTAACAAACCAGTTTTCACAGATCCATGGGGCAACAATTACATCTATGTCTATCCCGGCCTTCATGAAGGTTACAGTTACGACCTCTATTCGTTTGGTAAGGATGGCAGGGAAGGAGGTACAGACTTCAACGCTGACATCACAAACTGGATTCAGGAGATAGATCAATAAGGCAGATTGGCACACACTGTCGTTCTTTATTGAACCGAACATTTGTCTCACTCCTTAAAGGTAAAGACATGCACTTACCCAACCGGATTTTGCGTTCAGAAAGGGGTTCAACCCGATGCAACAGTTGTTCCCTACATGGTAAGGAGGAGTTATATCCGCTCATCCCAAATGGCTTTACGCTGATTGAGATCATGATCGTGCTTGCGTTGATCGCAATTCTCTCCTCTATTGCGATGCCATCTCTACGTGGATTCGCCGCATCAACGCGCTTGAAATCCACCGCCCACGCCATCCGAGATATGCTCAACTTTGCGCGTGATATGGCAATTACTGAGCGGGCAGCTTACCTCGTTGTGTTTGATTTGACGACAAACCGCTACTGGCTTGCCTCCAACGAAACTTTCAATCTCGGAGACCCGTCCACGCCTCTAACCGCGAGTTCTTCAAGTTTGCGACCCGCCCAACAACCAACCGCAGATCAAGGCAACACAACATTGCAGCAAATGTCTCCTTCACGAACAAACGCAATCCTCGGAATACCACAGAAACCGGGGCATAACGTGAGTTTAGCACGCATGATCACGAATCATAATTTTCAGACTATTCAAATAAATACCGGTGTGGATTATATCTACTTTTCTCCAACAGGCTCGTCGGAGGACACCGTCCTATATATTCAAGATCAGCGCAGTAAAACAATGTCTATAACAGTCGAAAACGCAACGGGACGGGTGCGTCTTGAAAAAATTAACTCGCAGCAACTTGAAACGTTGGAGTTGACAGATGAATCCTCTGAATAATCTAATCTCACTTTTCCGCCGATCTGGGGACGACAAAAACGGCTTTACCCTAATCGAAATCGTCGTCACATTAGCCATTTTGTCACTAGCCCTGCCGACGTTACTCCGTTCCTTTACGGAAGCGGCCAAAGGGCAAGCACTGGCGGAAAACAGAACAACCGCCTTGTATCTCCTTAAATTTCGGTTGGCGGCGGTTGAGGCCGAGGGTTATCCGGATATCGGCGAAGAGAATGGTGAATTTGGAGAGGATTCACGGTTCCGTTGGCATTCAGATGTTCAAGATGTGGAATTGGATGAGATTGAAGGGCTACGCTCAGTTACCGTTACCGTCACATGGCAGGAGCGTGGCAGAGAAAGGCTAGTTTCAGCGAGCACCTATCTCGCAGACCGTCAGATACCACAGGATCAGGCACAGGGTGGTCAACAGGGACAAGGGAGCGGCGGATGAGATCTCACATTTCACGGCTTACGCTCCACGCCGACGGTTTTACCTTACTTGAATTGCTCGTCGCTGTCAGTATCCTAATCATTATTGGAGGTGCCTCCTACACGGCGTTTAATGTTGCCTTGGATGTTTATCAAAAATCTGAATCACGGATTGTAATGACACAGAAATGTCGAATAGCGTTGGAGCGCGTTGCCACAGACTTGAGCAATCTGCAAGCTGTACAAGGCGATGAGTCTCTTGTCATTGTGTCGCAGGATAATCCGATCGAGGAAGGGATTAATCGGGATTTAATCAGTTTTGTGACGTTGATTCATATCGATCCCGACCCGTTTCTCGCTGAATTGAATGCAGCAAACCAAACGGTGGTAGCAGATGAGGATCTCAATCAGGATAACTTTGTAAGCGATGTCCAGCGAATCGCTTACTATATTGGAGAAGATACCGCTCGACAGATTGGGAGCGAACAAGAAAATAGGACAGAGGTGGGTGGTGAGTTTTTGACAGCAGATAGTGAAGTGGAGAGTGGATTAGCCCTTTACCGACTTTCGACGACGGCGTTGGAGGTGGAAACCGTTATTCAACCGCTGCTTGATTCGCAGAGCCTCCCCACCGAGGATGAAGCGGGGAATCCAATCTATGTGAATATTGTTCCAATCATCGATCAGATTACTTCCTTCGATGTGCGATACTACGATGGCGAAGAGTGGTATGAGTCGTGGGACGACACCGAGATGATTCCGACATCTGTTGTTGTTTGGATAACTGTTGGGGGTGGAAACAGTCAGCAGAGCGAGAATACCAGCAGCAGTACAATAACCCAATCGACAATGGTTTATCTTCCAATGAGCGTGAACTTCAGTGAACAACCGCCCGGTGGAGCCGCCGCTGGACCAGGTGGATGAGGGCATAAAGAATGGAAAGCAGGAAAGGCGCACCATTTCATCTCAGATGCAAATCGCCGCTACACACCTGCGAGTGTGGACTTTCTCTTATTTCGACGCTCTGGCTGCTGACAGTTCTCTCCGTCCTTGCAACCCATTTTTTATATTCAATTCGTTTGGAGCAGCGGGCGCAGGCAAATTTCGCAGATCGAATAAAGCTCCATTACGCAGCAAAAGCGGGATTTGAAAGGGCAATTGTGATGCTGCGTGGGGATGAAACCCCTTACGATTCACTCGGCGAAAATTGGGCGGACGGGCTAGAGGAACAGATCGGAGATGCCGTCGCCTCCGTAAATGCTCTTACTTACCGTGTTAGAATCACTGACGAAGGTGCCAAGATCAACATCAACACCGTAGATGTCAGTATGATTGAAGGTCTATTGACTCTCATGGGTTATCAACAACCGGAGATAACAGAACAACCACTTTCTCAGGCGATTGAAGAGGGAAGACCCTACCGCACCGTGCGAGACCTAGCGCGAGTCCCAGGCGTGACACCAGATCTGTTATACGGAGCTGCAGGTCCCAGTGCAACCGAGGCTGTAGGTAGCGGGATAGCGGCGGAGGCAGCTGGGACCCAACAGAGCGTTCCCGGATTGGTCGATCTGGTAACAGTATATTCAATCGACAAAAATACCGATGCCAACGGCAATCCACGCGTTAATATTAACAATGCGGATGGACAACAGTTGACACAGATTCGAGGGAACAACAATCAGCTCGTCTTCTCTCAAGGGGAAAAGGACGCATTGGTCCAACAGCGTGAGTTCGATAGTATCAGCGATCTGATTGATGCAACAGCGGTCACGGAGCAGGTTTTTAACAACATTCGTGAACAGATTAGTGTGGAAAGCAATGAAGAAGAGGAGAATATCGTCAACATCAACACCGCCGATGCCGGGCGGTTGGAGACGTTAGACGGTATTGATGAGGGTATCGCCGATCGGATTATCGACCACCGTAACAGCCAAGGCAACTTCCAAAATGTTGATCAACTCAAAGAAGTTAAACTGATAACGGAGGAAGAGTTTAGCAGCATTGTGGATCAGATTACCACAAAGGATGAGGCAGTAGTCAGCGGTTTCATCAACATCAACACGGCACCGCAAGAGATATTACAACTGTTGCCCGGCATGGACGCGGACAAAGCGGGTGCAATTATCAGCCGTCGTGAATCGGAACCTGAAGACAGTGAGCGGGCAGAGACATTGGCGGAAGCAGGGACTGAGGGGAATCCTTTTGAGAGCATCAGTCAACTCCTTGAGGTCGAGGGGATTGATATGGACACTTTCCGTCAGATTGCAGAGTTAGTTACCTATCGCTCGCACGGTTTTCTCATTGAAACTGAAGGGATTGACAATCTCGGCAAAACAGTTGCCTCTTGCGCTGGTGCCCTTGATCGCACCGGGGAACAGATTGTGACTAAGTATTGGAGACAGAACTAGAGTGGAGATCGCTATGGAGAAGGCACCACGAAACCGAACAATAACACTATCAGATCAGGAAAGAGCGGACTACCGGCAGCATTTATTAAAAATCGCCGGTCCTGCTTCAGCGAATAGCATCTTGAACAGAGTCATCAACCAAGATCTTCACCATATCCTCAATTGGCTACCCTCACATTTTATCGATCTCCTCTTTCTCGATCCGCCGTATAATTTGACCAAGGATTTTAACACCTATTCTTTTAAGCAGCAGTCAGTCGAGGGTTATATGGAATGGATGGAGTCTTGGCTACCCAAACTGATCCGGTTGTTAAAGCCGGGTGCGTCGGTTTATATCTGTGGGGATTGGCGATCTTCCACAGCAATTCAGTTCGTTTGCGATAAGTATCTGATTGTCAGAAACAGAATCACTTTTGAGAGGGAAAAAGGACGCGGGGCAAAAAAGAATTGGAAGAATAATTCTGAGGATATTTGGTTTTGTACAGTTTCAAACGATTACTATTTTGATGCAGATGTTGTGAAATTAAAGCGACAAGCGATTGCGCCTTATCGGGAAGATGGAAAGCCAAAAGATTGGACAGAAGAGGCAGATGGAAACTTTCGACTCACTGCACCATCAAACATCTGGACAGATCTTACAATTCCTTTCTGGTCAATGCCGGAAAACACTCTCCATCCAACGCAAAAACCTGAAAAGCTGTTAGCGAAACTGATTCTTGCAAGTTCCAGAAGAGGAGACATCGTTTTCGATCCCTTCGCGGGGAGCGGAACAGCAGGAGTCGTGTCGAAGAAATTAGGGCGAAGTTTCGTCATGGTTGAAATTGACGAAGAATATTGTTTTTACACTCAGAAAAGATTGCAGATGGCTGAAACTGATACAACTATTCAAGGATATGCCGACGGGGTTTTCTGGGAGCGAAACACATTGCAGGATATGAAGAAGAAGGAACAAGGAAAGTCAAAGAGCGAGGCAACGCTTGAACTATTTCCAAACAACTAGATGAAGAATTCATCACTTTAAGCAAGTCAGAGAACAATGGGTAGAAAAAGTGGATATTTGGGAATAATGACGAAACCCGGCTGGTTACAACGCTATAAATTCACCCTATAAGTTCACAGAGTCCATTGAGAAAAAAACATGGCAAAAAACCAAATCGTGTCCATCGATATTGGCACAAGCGCAATTAAGTTGGTGCAGCTAGAGCAGACTGCAGCCGGAATTCGCCTCGTCAACGTAGGGATAGAAGCGTATCCCTACACAGCCCCTACGACAGAAGTTCCGATTGAGGTGATCTCCGAGGCCTTGCAGCGTGTGTGGCGAGGTGTTGGCGGACGTAGTACTTCGGTGGCGTTATCAATTCCCCGCTTGTTAGTCACATCGCGTCGATTGACAAACCTGCCCGCTGCGGCAACAGATGACCAACTCTCTAACCTAGTTGCTATACAGGCCGAAACGGAACTCCCTTTCCGGGTGGAAGGTGCTATCTACGACCACCATGACGTGCATCGTTCGGAGGATGGCATCTCCGTCGAGCTAATTGCCGCAAGACGTGAAGCGGTACAACAGCAGATAGATTATCTGAAACCACTCGGTATTACACCTAGAGGTGTGATGCCTTCTACCCTCGCAACGAGTGCGTTGGCGGGAATCGCAAATCACAAAGACGATTCGTCAACTGGAATGACGATGGTTGTGGATATTGGTGCGGGCCGGACAGACCTGTGCTTGCTCGCTGAAGAGGCGCTACGGTTCTCACGGAGTTTTCCTATTGGCGGCAATCATCTGACCCATCTATATCAGCAAGAGATGGGGAGCGATTTTGAGATCGCTGAGCGGCGAAAAATTATGGATGCTGCGCTGAATCAGCACCTTCAAGCCTCTAATCCCTCGTACGAATGGGCGGATGGACTAGTCGTAGAGTTGAAACGCTCTATAAACGGGGCAAAACGAGACCTTAACCTTGATGGTGATAGGATCGTCAGTAAAATCTGGTTGTGCGGTGGGGGAGCGCGGGTTTCTGGCCTGGCAGACTATATCGCGGATCGCTTAGAAGTACCAGTTCTGCTTTGGAATCCACTTGATGCTTTCAAGGAGGTCTGGGACGAACAACGCTCCGACTCCCAATCTGTAGACAGCTTTAGCGATACACTCGCTGTTGCCTTGGGGCTAGGTGTTAATGCGTTAACCTCCCAGATCTCTTTGGATCTCCTTCCCTCAGAAGAAAAGGTCAAATTGACACAGGCTCAGCAGCGGAAGCGGACGCTAATGGCTGTTGCAGCTGGATTGGTGCTGCTAGTAGGACTTGGGTTGGGTGCGCTGACGCAGAGCAGAATCCATCAGGCAAAAATTGTTGCTCTGGATGGAGCGATCAGAAACATCAGCCAAGCCGAATCCAACGCGAAAAGAACATTGACCAAAGATTTAGCAATCGTGAATCTTTTAGCACCTCGTGTTTCTCCGCTCGATATCGTGCGTGAGTTGAGCGTACGGTTTTCTGATCGCACAAAGGTCGCTTGGACGGGGCTTAACATTACCAGATTAGATGACCTTGAAAGAGCGAAGATTACTTTCAACATTGAAGCCCAATCGCACCCAGATGTGAGCCAGACAATAAGCACTATGGCACAATCGGGGGCATTTACAAATATCAAATCTGGTCAGGTCACAAGCATTGAACGCGATAAGAAGCCAATTTTTCAGGCGCAGATCACCTGTAATCTATCAAAAGATGCGATACATCAGTTCGCCCAAACTCGCGATCTTAATCACAATCTGTCTCGGAAAACCGAAAGCAGTAGTCAGAAAAGCGCTTTTCTAGAAAAAAAGAAGGTCGGCAAATGAGAAAACTCACACGACGTGAAATCATTTTACTTGCTGTTGTTGGCATTGTGCTCTTAATTTTTCTCGTCGAGCCGTTAATTCGACAGGGGTTCCCGGGCGATGAACTTACCGCCAAACAACAGAAACTGGAAACGGCACAGAACTTGGTTCAACTTGCTCAAGTCACGCAGCAAATTGACCGAGATATTCAAGCACAAGTCGGTTTAGAAGGGCAGATCATCTCTGACTCTCTGTTTGAAGAAATTGCAAATCGGGTTGACTTAAAAGCCCTCAACCGAGCAAACCGCGCAGCCGCATTAGCGACGTTGCACCCTGCTCTTGAAAATAAGGCAGATTCACTGCTCGCCTATAAGAAACATTACGGTGAATTTCAGAGTTTAGACAAACTAAAGGAGATACGGGGACCTATCTTTGAGGGTGAGCAGGCGCAAGCGGTCATTTCAAGACGAATCTCCGATCTCGCAAGAAAAGCTGGGCTGCGCCCTAATTATCAGCTCAATATTAGACCGATGCCGGGGGCAAAATCTGAAAATCTCCCGCCGCAAACGAAGAAAAATCTAGTGTATTATCTCTATTTGGGCGAACTAGCGAATGAACTCCAACAGTTAGAATCACAACAGAATGCCATAATGGAGGAGGAGGAAGAACAGCAAATCGAAACTGAAGAAGTGGCGATGGAGGCAATGTTCGATGCTTGGTGGGGGAAAGATGATGCGCAAGATGAGAGTCAGGAAGGCGTAGTAGAAATCAAATCGGAAGCGCTGCCAATCGATGATGATACAGTTGAAGGGCCCGAGTCAGACATTGATTCCGCACCTGTACTCGATAAGCCATCACCGCCGAAATCGGTGAATCAGGAAGCTAATCGCCAATTCGTATCGCTGCCCGAGATCATCCCTTTAACACTGCGTATTGAACTGCTCCAGTTCCTTCAATCAAACCTGAAACAGCAACTAGCTGGAGCAGTTGAATTTAGGAGGGGATTTCTGGCAGCTCAAATCGCCGCAGAGACTAACGAAGCGAGGGGTGGATTTTTAGGGATTGGCAGCACGAAACAAACGACATCTATTAAGTTCAAGCCTAACAGTGTTCTGCTGTCGAAATTTGAAAAATTAATCAACCGCTATGAAACGGATTACGGAGAAGATACTGAGAAGGCGTTGGATTATGATCAACAACTCCGTGCGTTCACTAAATATGTTGATAAGATTCTGGAACAGGAAGACCAACTTCACACTTGGCTTGTAGGCGTTCCTTCCACCTATCAACCTGAGACGTACATCGTTGATATGCGCTTCAGCAATAGAATTGAGCGGGTGGTCCGGTTAATATACGCGATTGAATCTAGCTCGAAATGGTTACGGGTCAAAGATCTGCAAATCACGATAGCGGACAAGAAGGAAACGACCATCAGCACAAACCTCTCAATGATTGCACGAGTTCTCTAACGAAACGTGAAGCGTAAAACGAGATAAAGTGCGAAGTTGCGAGGGTTCCATTTTTTACATCGCTGCGTCCTTGTGTCCTAGGGTTCCATTTTCTTCAGATGTTTATAAGGAAGGTTTTGACAATGTGTTTTCAGCAACCGAGATGTTATAAATACCTGACCAGCAATTCTGGTGGATCGCGGAAGGTAGGTGTCCAATCAACTTCGGAGCACCAGAATACAATGGACAGTGCTCACCCCACCGTTCGGGTACTTATCCGCTTCATACTGTCGATATTCATTGGGTGGGCCACAGGACCTTTTACTGTGTCAGTGTTGGCACAGGAAGCCGATCAGAGAGGGATGGAGGTTACTGAGCGCGACGAAGCCGGTCAAGCGATTCGATTTAACTTTGATTTTCCAAGCGGGAATCTGCAAAGCTTAATTAAATTCATCAGCGCAGAGACGAACCTGACGATTATTGCCTCCGAAAACGAAATCAAGGACAAGAAGTTTGCACTGACTAACCTCAAGAATGTAACAATCGACGAAACACTAGAAGAAATTAAAACGGTTCTCGCTCAATACGATCTGACCATGATTCGGACGAATAACACCTTGCTGATTACGACATTCGAGAAGGCAGTCAGAATGAAAGTGCCAGTGAAGCGAATTACGGCAGATCCAAGTCTGATTGAACAGACCGACGAGATCCAGACATATATGATTCAACTGAACAGCGCTGTCGCATCGGAGCTAGTGAGTAGTCTCAAACCACTGTTGAGCAAAGCGGCGAATATTTTCGCGGATGGCAATAGTAACTCGTTAATTATTACCGACGTCGCTTCCAATATTCATCGAATTGCAACTATTTTGCAGGTAGCGGATGAGGCACCGGACACCCCGCTCAAAGTGGAGATCATTCCGCTGCAGAACGCCACCGCGGCATCACTTGCCCAGACCCTAAATGACGTGTTCCAACAGGAAGGCGAAGTTGCGAACCTCCTGCGAAAGATGGGTTCAACGAGCAAGCCCGAAGAGATGCAGGAGATGATGGAGCGTGCGAGAGAGGAAGGCGGCGGCATCGACATGATTCGTGGGCGGATCCAGATTTCCGCCGACGAGAGTTCAAACTCGTTGGTTGTAAAAGCCTCCGAAGCTAACCTTGTTGTGTTGAGAGATTTGATTAGACAACTTGACACAGCACCGAGCATTCAAACGGAGATCAGAATCTTTCGGCTAAATTACGCAATTGCCCAAGAGGTGGCACAAGTGCTTGAAGAGTTAATAACGGGCGTGAGCGCCGGCAGGCGTCCCGGGAGAAATGCAGAATGGTGGGAACGGCGCGAGTGGGAGCGGACGCGACGCGATTTGATGCGGCGTCGAGCCGAGGATGGGGGAGAGTATCAGAGTATAGTTGGGGCTGTAAATATCTCATCAAGCGATCGTCTGAACGCTGTGCTGATCTCCTCCGATCCGCGAAACTTTCCCATTATTGAGAAAATTATTGCGCAACTGGATCAAGCCGATCCGCAAGAAGAGATCCGAATCTACTTCCTGAAGTTTGCTGAGTCGCAAAGCCTATCCGATAACCTACGCGATCTCTTTGAAGGTGGTGATTCCGGTCAGGATGAAGACCTCCCGTGGTGGTGGCGTCGTCGGGAAGAGCAACGGGGCGATAGTGCCGGCGGATTTGGGGTTCAGGGGGAGGTTCACCTTGTGCCGGATACCCGCTTAAACGCCCTGCTAGTCTCGACAGCTTCCCAAAACTTTGAGACGATTGACAGTCTGATTAACCGTCTCGATGTCAATATGCCCGATCAGGAGTGGGGAACTCGCATTTATAAGCTACAATATGCGGACGCGGAAAATGTCGCCAATATTATTAACAACGTCTATCAAGGCTCGAACAATAGAAGCGGCGGTTTCTTCTTTTTCGTCCCCGGACGGGCGCGGAATCAGAACCAGGGATCCCTCGCTGGAAATGTAACTGCCGAGGCTTATCCAACGCTCAATGCCATAATCATCTCCACCGCAACACAACGAAATTTCACACTCATCACACAGTTCGTTGAAGAACTCGATACACCGACCCCTGTAGGACAGCGGGAGGTTACGAAATTAATCCGCCTTGAATACGCAAACGCTGAAGACACCGAAGATCTGCTCGAAGATGTATGGGGCGAAGACGCAGAAGGCGACCGTGGGTTCAACTTTGGGCGTTTCATCGCACGCGGTGGAACGCCTGAACAGAATGACATCAATTCACTACGTGGCCAAGTTCAGGTAGAAGCGGACAATCAGACCAATTCGGTACTCGTAACGACCGCGCAGCGGTACATGGAGCAGGTAGAAGCCATGATCCGTGAACTTGACTTTGTGAGGGGACAGGTTTGGATTGATATACAGATCCTCGAAGTGACTCTCGATGAAAGCACGAAACTCGGCGTGGAGTTGACAGCGCGAGAACGCGGCTTGTTCGGCGCAGAGGTTCGGAATGGCAACCCATTGGTAGGGGAATTTGGTGCGGAACTTGGATTGAATCAGGAGATCAGCGGCTTTAACATCAGTTTGGCAACAAAGGAATATATGGCTTTGCTCCACACCTTGATACGTGAAAACAAGGTGCAGACCATATCAACACCGGCACTGCTCACTCGTGATAACCGTGAAGCCACATGGAGTTCTGGCAGACGCGTCCCGTATCTACAAAGTGCAGATGTTACGAGTTTGGCTGATAATCTGACGCAGCCGCTGTTCAACTACGACTTCATTGACCCACCGGTTGGAGTCACTATCACACTTACGCCGCATATCGCGAAATCGCAGACGGAGGATAGTAAAAAACGCACTATCGGCTTAGATATCTCAACGATCACCTTGAGTAATTTTGTCGAGTTCACCGATTTCAACGCACCTATTACTGAGGATAGCTCAATTAGTGCCTTCATTGATGTAGAAGATGGACAACAGATTGTGGTGGGTGGAATGATCAAGGAGAAACGTCAGCAAATCGAAAGCAAAGTGCCCATTCTAGGAGATATTCCGCTTATCGGTGGTCTCTTCAAAAAGACAGAAACCGTAGCGGAAAACTCTGAGGTTGTCATCATCATCACACCGCATATTATTGATATTCAGAATCCGGAAGATTACGGGAGACTAGAGCGGCAATCTGAGGAGTGGCGTTTAAATGGCCAGAATCAGGAAAACGAAAAACAGCCATCGGAGAAATAGTGTAACTTCCCCTCCGCTTCACCTAGATAGCAACTTGGGTTGCGATGAGGCAAATACGGAACCGATGAAAAAAAAAGATGCAACTAAAAACGAAAGTTATGATGTAATCGTCGTCGGTGGTGGACCTGGGGGTAGCACTACTGCAACACTGGTAGCAGAAAAAGGTCATCGGGTGCTGCTTTTGGAGCGCGATAAGTCTCCTCAGTTTAAGGTGGGCGAATCGCTGATGCCAGCGACTTACTGGACATTTAAGCGATTGGGGGTTATCAAAAAACTGAAAGCCAGCCATTTTCCCGAAAAGTATAGTGTTCAGTTTTATGCCAGTTCTGGTAAAGCGTCTGCACCCTTCTATTTTTTTCGCAACGATCCCCACGAGTCTTCTATGACTTGGCAGGTGTTACGCAGCGAGTTTGACCAGATGCTGCTCGAAAACGCGCAGGAAAAAGGGGTGGAAGTTCAGCGCGGTGTCAGTGTGCACGAGGTGTTGTTTGAAGGGGAAAAAGCTGTTGGTGTCCGAGCAAAACTTGGGGATGGACGGATAGCCGAACTCCCAGCTAAGGTGGTTGTGGATTCGACAGGTCAAAGCGCCCTAATTTCGCGGAAGTTGAAGATAAACACCATAGAACCAACGCTGAAAAAAGCGTCAATCTTCACCCATTTTGAGGGCGGGATTCGGGACGAGGGAATTGACGAAGGCGCGACGCTAATTCTCCACACAGAGAGCAAGGATTCATGGTTCTGGTCTATTCCGCTCCCGCACGATCGAGTGAGTATAGGGGTTGTGGGTGATTTGGACTATCTCCTGCAAGACCGAAGGGGGAGTGATGGCACTCTTTCCCATCAAGCGATTTTTGACGAAGAACTCGCGAAGTGCCCTGCCTTGAAGCCACGTCTTGCTGATGCCAAGCAACTGTTCCCGGTCAAGGTCACAAAGGACTTTTCATATCGCGCCAACCGTATGGCTGGAGATGGATGGGTGTTAGTGGGGGATGCCTTTGGGTTTCTGGATCCCGTTTACTCCTCTGGATTATTTCTCGCACTTAAATCCGGCGAAATGGCAGCGGACACCATTAATGAAGCATTGGAAAAGGAGGATTTTTCAGCGGAGCAGTTGGGAAGGTTCGGCACAGAATTTGTTGCGGGAATGGAGGCAATCCGTAAGTTGGTTTACGCCTTCTATACAAAAGACTTCAGTTTTGCAAGATTTTTGGGACGGTTTCCAGAATGTCAGCAGGGCATTGTTGACATCCTCAGCGGAAATGTATATCGAAAGGATGTCACAGGAATTTTCGGTCCCATGGCGGAGATGTGTGACTTGCCGGAGGATATGCGTTTGTGATATGTGATGCGTGATACGTAAAGAATAAAATCGGCTTGGGTTTTACTGCTTGGCTCATGTTCAGAAATGGTGCAACAGAAACCGAGTTCTTTCGGCAAAACTCGGTTTCTGTTCGCGTTTTGCACTTTCTTTTTGTATGAGCCTTACTGCTTTAGTTTAGCCTTGACTGGTTTGAGGCGAAGTTGTACACGATGATGGTGATTCGGATTGGGATTGGTTTTGATGAATTCCTCCCATAACGCTACGGCATCATCCGCGAATCCTTGTGACAGGTAGTATTCACCAAGCGAAAGAGGTACGATATCCGAATGCGGATCTTTCTTCATAGAGGCGTTAAAGGCAGCAAGTGCGATATCTACCTCTCCTTTTAGCATAGCAAGCTGCCCGTGCCCGTATAGTATCAGCGAGTGTTCTGGATACTCGGTAGTGAGCGTATCTATCATCACTTGCGCTTCATCTTCTCCTCCACTCTTGTACGCAGCCATCGCAGCATGAACCATCGCGTAAATGCTCTGGTTCTTGAGTATTCGCTCTTTGACTTTGCTAGTAGCACTTCTTTTTGCGCGTTGCGCGATTCGCACAGCAGCTGCGTATTTCAATTTTGCGCGGGGGTAGTTGCCATACTTGTAACAGATATCCGCCAGTGCTTTTTCGCCGGCATAGGTTGTTTCGATGGAGAGGGTATTATGGCCTTGTGCATCAACAAGACTTTGGAAGATTTCGGCGTTCGCTGTATCGTTCAGCCGATAGTGAAGTACTTCAGCAAGGCTTTGAAGCGCATCGGTGTAGTCCGTATCAGCGGCGATAGCGCGTTCAAAGTATTCTCGTTCCTTTTCCACTTCCCCCATCTTCTGGTAAACCAAGCCAAGTCTCCAGTAAAGCCCCGGCGTTTTGTTAGAACTCAGTCCTAAGATAGAACTATAGATCTCAATTGCTTTTTTGTACTCCCCCTTGACATAGTGGTTCGAACCCGATACGATGATGGAATCAAGAATCCTTTTGTCTTTTTTTAACGCTTCTTTCAACACTTGACGTGCACGCTGATGCAATCCAATCTTGCGGTAGCAGACGGACAGGGACACGTAGTGATATGGATCTACCCTTGCCTCATTCTGAGCTGCGATCTTGATTCCTCGGTGGTATAATGCCCCTGCCTCCTGATAATTCTCGGCTTGGAACATACCGGTAGCCATCATCAGCATGGCATTATAATGCGCACCCTGCTCATCCAATCGAATTGGTCCTACACCTTGCATGACTTCTTGAAGACTTACGTCAAAACCGGATTCTATAGCTAAGTTTGCATCATCCATTACCGGACTAAGGGTAACTCTATTCTTCAGACGGTCTTGTTCACGACGTTCTTTTCGCTTTTCTGACAGGCGTTCATACTTTGTCGTTAACAGCGAATCCGGTTCAGGGATACTTGCCCCCATTGATCGGAGTTCCTGCTTTGCCTGTTGAATTGCTTCTCCAGCGTCTGCGATTCTTCCGTAGCGTTTGACCAGAAATTGATACGTTCGCTTGGCGTCGTCCGTATCCTTTAGAAAGTCTTTCTGAATACGGGCTTTATTGATGAGTGCTTGACTTGCACGCTTCGTATTGGGATGGCGATATGCGACATTGTCGTAGATCTCCACTGCTTTCTCAAAGTTTTGCGCATTTTCGTGGCTCTTTGCAAGCATCAGTTGTGCGTTCTGGCTGCGCTCAAGGTGTGGAAATTGGTTGACAATAGCGTCAAAGGATTTCTGTGCCGATTCATAGTCCATCGCTTTGAAATAGTAAAATCCCAAACGATAGTATGCTTCTACAGTCTCCTCACTGTCAGGTGTAGAGGCGATCAGATCTTGATACAGCCTCACTCCCACCTCTGGTTGATCTATTTTATCAATGTGTAATTCGGCAATGGCTAGTTGTGCTTTGCGTGCGTCTGATGTGCTCGGCTTGCTGTTAATTATCGCTTGGTAGATGTCAATCGCACCTTGATAGTCCCTCTCATGGACGCGCTGTTCCGCTAATTTGTAGGTGTTTGTTGAAAGGCAAGCGGACTGCGTAATTCCTATAGCTATAACTAAAGCAAGTATTTCAAGTCTCTGGCACAGTATAACTTGAGTTGGGTGAGTAGTGCTGTTCACCCAACTCACACTCAGGGACTTAAACCGGATGGATTTCATACGATACGCCCCCT
This sequence comes from Candidatus Poribacteria bacterium, assembly GCA_021295755.1. Taxonomy (NCBI): domain Bacteria; phylum Candidatus Poribacteria; species Candidatus Poribacteria bacterium. The sequence continues at coordinate 18,945 of JAGWBT010000069.1, read as the reverse complement.
CCTTCAGGAGATTTGATACAATGACGCATTAGACTTAATCGACGTTCCCCCACCGACTTGGGTTTACACCGGCACCGTCGCGCCCGAACATGTCCTCTGGACGATGGTCAAGCTCCCAGCTCCAACCTTTGGTGTTGAGCGGCTGGAGGAAACGACGTGCAATATCGGGAGTTTTCGCTAAATCCTCTGGATCCCATTCGTCCACAGGTTGGACAGGCGACGCCCACGCGGGACGATAGCCGTAAAGCAACACTCGACGTATGCCAGTTGCTCCCTTGTACGGATGGGCACCATGGAAGATTCGGGGACCAAAAAACACCGCGTCGCCCGCCTTCGCTGGGAGCGCGACCTCTTCGGGATGGGCGTCGTACCGGATATAAGGTTGTGCATCGGGATGAAGACAGAGATGTGAGCGTGGAAGGAGGCGGAAAGGACCGTTCTCCGGGGTCAGATCATCCAGATAGTATGAAACGCGGACAATCACTGGGGCTGTCCAGAGGTAACCGCCGAGGTTTGAGCCGTACGGATAGCCGTCGGTGTGCATAGCGACACCAATTGCGCCCGGTTCGTAGTATCGGTAGCCGCCACTGAAGAAGATGATATCCTGTCCAATTACACGCTCCAAAAAATCGATAACCGGTGGATTGGCGATCAGTTCGCCCAAAGCACGTCCATGCCACTGGGGTTGACAGGTAGCGTTACCCTGTCGGTCATGGTAGCTGCTGTGCTCAGTGGGGAGTTGCGCGGTCTCCTCTCGGAGTTGCTCAAGCTGCTCTGGCGTTAGCGCATCAGGGAGCACCACATAGCCTTCGACCTCAAGGTGACGAATCTGTTCAGGCGGCGATAGCGTTCGCCAGTCGGTTGTGACGATATTCATCGGTTCCCCCTTTCTAACAATTGTGCCTTCAATGTCTCACGGCGAGATTATACAAACCGGTTGCTTTTTTCGACTTCTGATTACAGCGGTAGCGATATGGCTTTGCCGCTCGTCATACTGCGCGTAACGGCTTCGGTAAATTCCATATATTTTACGCCATCTTCAAAGTTCGTATGGGTGATGACTTCATTTCCACGGATTGCGCTGACAAACTCTTCTTCTACTCGCCATCCACCTTCCTCTTCAGCAGGGATGGGAATCTCCGTAAGTGCGTCGTCACCGTTCTGTCCACCGTATAGATTGTTATTGGCAAACCGCAAGGTGCCTGTACTGCCAAAGATGTACGCTTCGGGACCATCAACCAAACCTGCGATATTGGAAACCTGTACGTGCAGCTGTGCACCACACGCCATGTCCGCAACGATGTCGATATGCTGTGGAATCCTAATAGGACGCATGATACCGTCATCATCCTTGCGCATTCTGACATAGGTTTTCCCCATCGCCATGATCTCGGTCGCCTCACCGACCCAACGCAACAACGCCTCGTACCAGATTCCCATGCTCATGATATTGAACCCACTCAGGTTAAAGTCATCGCGCCAGTGCATGGGTGCGTCAGGTTCCAAGAACGTGCCACCAGCACGAACTTCAACCGCATAAACATCACCAATATAACCGTCAGCGAGGAGGCGTCTGATAGTGTTGTCCACACGCAGCGAGAACGGTGACGGGACGATCTGCGTGACCAGATGCGTGTTTTCACGGGCGGCGTTGCGCATCGCGTGCGCTTCCTGTGCGTTCATCGCCATTCGTGCTTCACACATCACATGTTTGTTTGCTGCTAACCCGGCCAATGTGACACGACAGTGCATATAGGGCCAAGTGCCGATAACGATCGCATTTGTATCGGACGCCGCGACCAACTCCTGCCAATTTTCGTAGATTGTCGGGATACCGAATTCCTGCGCGACCCTTTCGGAAGATTCCCGGCTACGGTTGCAGACACTGATAACCTCGACGCCGTCAATGGCTTGGAGTTTTGGAATATGGTGTGTTCTTGTGTTTGCGCCAGCGCCGACAACACCTACACGAATTGTATCGTTGCTCATCTGTATGCTCCTTTGTTGTGGAACGGGGCACGCCCGTTTTTCAAAATAAACAAACCTTAATTAATGGATAATCCATCGTCTCATTCTACATCGGATTGAGTGGTGAGTCAACGTCTTTTTTCCGAGGCCTGCCCAAAAAAGGATTTGACAGATGCGGTGCTTTTTAGTATGATGACGACAGGGGCAAAACGTCTATCATTATTAACCTTTGGTGCTAGTTAGCGAGAAAGTCGTTTCCACATTGTTCAAGAGTTTATTGGTTCATTAGTTGGTTGGTTCACTCATTCTTCTTACGTTCTCCCCCTCGGATACACATGTCGCCCCGCTGAGGCTAAATAAAACAACGAACCCATACTTTTCACGTCCCGACCCGTTCCCGATTATTGGGAGAACGGCATTTCAGGTATCACGTTTCAGGTTATCAAGAGCTGCAAACTAGCACCATTGGTTTATTGCTTACACTTCAGTTGCAACTATGTTCGGTATTGGAAGGAGAAAGATGAACGAACGCGAAAAATTCTTATTTGATTTACAGGGTTTTCTTGTGGTGAAAGATGTTCTGACATCAGAGGAAGTTGATGCTCTCAACGCCGCTGTTGACGCGAATCTCGATAAACAGGTTGAAGACGATAACTCAGCTGTGGGTGAGTCCAAAACACTCGCCGGAACGCACAAACGCGGTATGTTTACTGGCATGTTGTCATGGCCCAAGCCGTGGTGCCAACCATTTCGAGATATCATCGTCCATAAGAAGGCAATTCCCTACCTAGACGCAATCCACGGACGAGGCTGGCGGTTGGATCATTCCCCCTTTATCCTGACTTCTGACCCCGGCACCGAAGGCTTGCTTCTTCACGGCGCAACTAATCATCACTTTTTTGGTGCGGCATACTACATCTACACCAACGGACAGATGCGTTGCGGGATGGTGGTGCTCCAGTATCAGCTTGCAGATGTCGAGGAGGGAGACGGAGGACTCTGTGTCGTGCCGGGAAGTCACAAGGCAAATTTCCCCTGCCCGAAGGAGATCAGGGAGTGGGAAGCCAATCAGGAGATTGTCTATAACGTTCCGGCCAAAGCAGGCGACATGATTATCTTTAACGAGGCAACGATTCATGGAACGCTGCCTTGGAAGAACCATGAGCACGAACGCCGTTCGTTGCTCGTTCGATACTCGCCGAAGTACCTACATTATGCCGGTGGTTACTATGATGTAACGTTCCCCGAATGGGCTGATGAGTTGACCGAGGCGCAGCGTGCACTGCTGGAGCCGCCCTACATCTACAATCGCCCCTTGCTCGAAGAGGATGGAGAGACGGTCGTCCGTCCACGCGTTGAGTATTAACCCAACCGTGAGTATCTCACTCGAATGCGCGATACCACGCTAATTTCTGCGTCGATTCCAGACGGCTGAAATTGTAGCGGTCATCGGAATGGTCAGGACGAGTCCGAGTGTGCCGGCGAGCAAGCGCACAATTTCGGAGGACGCAATGCCGACGCTCAAAAGCTCTATTGTAGGGGATTGGAAGAGGTCAAGATTGGGTGTCGCGACTGCCATGATAAACAGGAACTCCACACCCAGATAAGCAAAAACCAATGTATTAACCATGGTCCCAAGGATATCGGTGCCGACGTTCATCCCAGACGTGATTAATCTCCAAGTCGGCATGTTTGGATTTGCTCGGCGAATTTCCTCCATTGAGGAGGCGACCTCAATCGCACCATCAACAGCAACACCGAGCACCCCCATTAACATCCCCGCGAGCAGCACCTGTCGGAAATCGAAAGGCGGTGTGCGAGTGGCTTCTATGATATCCGCCGAGACCGCATTTTCCAAGCCTGAAAAACGGAGGTAGTTTTGGGCGAACATGACAAGCAGCCCAGCGACAAGGATACCTCCCATCGTGCCAAGCACAGCAGAAAAGGTCTTTCGACTAGGACCAATCACGAATACGAGGGATACAAAAGCAATCATGCCGGAGGTCAACGTGACAATCAACACGGCGTTTTCACCACGTGAGATCAGGGGGATCATGAAGAAGTAAAGGATTAAACCTGAACCGATCATCGCACAGGCGGTACGTACCCCCTCGTTCCGTCCCACAATGATAATCACCACTAACATCAACCCAAACATCCAAATTAGAAATCGATCGCGCCCATACTCCTGAACGAGATTGACCAAACTGACCTGATCCGGCGCCCCTCCCATGCGGCATAAGATAATATCTCCCGGTTCGGCGGGGATACTCAGCAGATCGACTTTATGGTTGAGGATGTTCCGCATGATAATCGTTTGTCCTTCGTAGAGCCCCGATAGCATTTCGACTTTCAGGATGTGATGTTCTGTCGTCGCGTCGTAAACGTTGAGTTTGCCTTCCGCCTCGCCAACAGAAAAGGTGACCTCGTTCTTTTCATCCCTGATGAGCCATTTGGTATCCCTCCACCCTTTGATTGAAACAGTGAGGTCTTGTGATAGTGGCACGTTATGGCGCTCAAATTCTCGCCGTAGATTTTCGGAAATCTGCCGACGCTCCAAACTATCTTTCTCTGTTCCGTCCACAGTAAACAGGAGGGGAGCGTTTGATTCAAGGAGGCTAATCACCTTGCCTTTGGCATATTCCGATCTAGTGGTGAGATTACCGTTTGCGTCATGATGCTCGACAATCACCGCTGATGCGCGGTTGATTCGATGGTAGAAGTATTGTGTGCCTACAAGGACAACAATCAGTGCTATCGGCACGGCCAAACGCGCTTTGCTTTTTGGGTCATCAGTGCGAAAAAGCTCTTCAAGTTCCTCCTCTGAGGGCAGGTCTTCATATATTTGGTCAGGACACCGGCGATGACCGCAGCGATTGGAACAGTCAAAACTAACCCGATGGTTCCGACGATTGCTTGTGTGATAGCAACGGCGGCTGTTTCATCATTCGCTAAACGGAGAAATGGGTAGAGGTATCCGACTTCGGGAAACTCAATACGGGGAAGTAGCATGGTGATCATGTACGCGCCCAGATATGCAAAAATTAGGGTATCCGCCATTGTCCCCATGATGTCTCTGCCCACGTTCAATCCGGCACGGATAGCTTGCCGTACGGTGACATTTGGGTTGACCTGCTTGACTTCATAGACAGACGAAGAGATGGACATACCGACATCCATCATGGCACCGACAGCCCCCAGAATCATCCCCGCTGCGAGGATCCCCTTGAAATCCCAACCGTGCGAAACTGGTGTTCGCCAGAGAGCGATACCGAGTTCAAGAAATCCAAATTCCTGCGCCAATCCGGTGAAGAGCATTGCCTTTTGGCTGATTACTGATAGGAAGCCAACAGCGACCAATCCACCGAGGGTGCCTAGCACACCGGGAACCACCTTAAAACTGAACCCAGCAATCAGCACAAAGGTTGAGACGGTCAGTAAAGCTGCGACACACAAGGCAGCGGCAATCGGATTGAAGCCGTTGAGCGTTAAGGGAACTAGGATGTATAAGATACCAAAGGCAGTGACGAACAACGTCAAGATTGCGCGTATACCTTTCATACCAGCGACCATAATGATTAGGATGCCCAACATCCCCGCAAGATAGAGTAGAAAAGGTGTTCGGAAATATTCAAGCATTCGCACGTTGTCACGTATTTCGCTCAGAGTCGTTTTAGCTTGGCGTCTGAGGGGCATCTCAAGGAAGAGCACGTCCTTTTGTCGTATCACCCGATCCCCGAATGCGCGTCCCGTCCAGATGTTGTTTACCTGAACAGTTTCTCCTCGAAATTTCCCGGAAATAATGCGGAAGGTTATAATCTGATCAACATCTTCGCTCGTATCTATTTTTGTCACTCGTCCGAGACAGACCAATGTTTGCAAGGCACCGTGTTGAACAATCTCATTAAATTGGAACAGTTTGATGTGTAACACCAAGACGATGACGAGAACTGCCAGTATTCCGAGGATCTTTACATTTCTTTCACTCATTCAGCTTCCCTTTCCTTCATTACAATATAATGTCTACAACGTAAAAAAAAACAGAAAGTTTATTCATTTTTCTTGATTTACCTCTATATCGTGGTTTCCTGTTCCTATTGTAAGCAGATGTGTATAAAACAATATGTGAAGCGAAACTGCCATGGTGAGTGCGAACAGGTGGCTTTTCACTGTTCCCTCTCCCTGAAAGTGGGAATTGCACTACTCGGTACACTTTGATTGCCCATCTCGGTGCGGCGGCGCAAAGTGCAGCAAATCCAACGTGAACCTTTATCCCTAATTGAGCGGCAATCTTTCCAGCTAAATTAAGGATACACTCGAATAAGCGCAATTTTCATACCTGATAACAGATTGACAGAAGCAAATGTTTGCGATTGGGTGCTTTATGGTTTATTGCGTTGATATGTCTCTCGTTTGATCCTCCCGTTCCCTCAAGTGTTTGTGAATAGTTACTGCGACACCGTGGGTTATCCCTTTCACAGCTAGTAGCTCATCAAGGCTGGCTTGACGTATCTTTTCAATAGCCCCAAAATGTTGAAGCAATGCTTGCTTTCGTTTGGCACCAACGTTCGGAATTTCATCGAGAACTGAATGGCTGAGTGCACGGCTGCGGCGTTTTCGGTGATAAGTGATAGCGAATCTATGCGCTTCGTCGCGCAACCGTTGAATGAGGTGGAGTGTCGGATTGTCGCGCCGAAGCACGATTGGATCAGATCTGCCGGGGAGAAAGATATGCTCGAATCGTTTGGCAAGCCCAATAATCGGTAGGTGGCTCAAATCAAGCGTTTCCAACGCTTCACACGCAGCACTCAATTGCCCCTTGCCTCCATCTATTAATATCAGATCTGGGAAACGATTTTCCTCGATAGCACGACGAAACCGACGGGTGACAACTTCCTGCATCATGGCATAGTCATTTTGCCCTTCAACGGTGCGAATCTTGAAACGTCGATACTCAGATTTTGCGGGTGCCGCATCTTCCATCACCACCATTGAGGCAACAGGAAATCGATCTCCCAGATTGGAAATATCGAACCCTTCGATCCGGGCAGGGGGGTGAGGAAGGTTCAACAACTCCTGTAATTCCATCAAGGCGGGGTTGTCATCGGCTTTGAAAACGACGTTCTGTTCCTTCTGCTCAAGTATGATACTCGCATTCTTCGCTGCCATCTCTACCAACTGGCGTTTACGCCCTCTCTGTGGAAAATACAGCGTTACCTGACTACCGCGCTTCTGGGACAGCCAACGTTGGATGGCTTCTGACATCTCAATGTCATCAGGTAACAAAATGGTTTTCGGAATAAACGACGCATCCTGATAGTATTGCTGGACAAATGCGGTCAGCGTCTCGACACTAGCGTTGGATGAGTTTCTCAGAAAGTAGTGTTCGCGCTCAATTAGCTTTCCATCACGTATCATCAGCACCTGCACACACGCCTCATCGCCCGCCTGCGCCACGCCGATTACATCCTCGTTTTCCGCGGACGGGTTGTCAAGGTTCTGCTTGGCAATGGCATCTTCGACATTCTCAATCTGGTCTCGATATTTCGCGGCACTTTCAAAATCGAGTGCGGCTGCAGCGGCCTGCATCTTTGTCCTCAGATCTTTTAGAACCGTCGCTTTGTCCCCGCTCAAAAATCGGCGGACATTGTCCACAATCTGATTGTATTCCTTAACGCTAGTCAGATCCGCACAGGGGCCGGGACAACGCTGAATGTGATAATCTAAGCACACACGGTGGGGATTTCCTGATGCCTTCAATTCCAAATTACACGTGCGGATAGGGAAGACCTTTGTCAGCTGCTTGATGGTCTGGCGTGTTGCCCGGGTACGTACAAAGGGCCCAAAATATTTCGCACCATCGCTCTCTTTTTGACGGGTAATGTAAAGCCCCGGAAACGGTTCGTTGACTGTCACCTTCAGATACGGATAGCGTTTGTCATCTTTGAGCCTAATATTGTAGCGAGGTTGATGTTCTTTAATTAGGTTGTTTTCAAGGATTAACGCCTCAACATCGCTTGCAGTAAGGATGGTGTCGATATCGTGGACATAACGCAGCATCGGCTTGGTCAAGGCGTGTGGGGTGGCAGCATTTTGAAAGTAGGATCTGACCCGTTGGCGCAGGGAGGTTGCCTTGCCGACGTACAGCACTTTTTCCGCTGCGTCTTTCATCAGATAGACACCGGGACCGGCAGGTAGGTTTGAGAGTTTATCGCTAATCTTTTGGTTCATTTTCTGGCACTTTAATTAGGATCACAAAATTGGTTGCTTAACGGGTATTTGATCGTCTATCAAAAACAACTGTAAATGTTTCAGCAACCTTATCTTCAATGAATTTAGGTTCAGGGAGATCGGCTTTGCGACATTCCTCAATCATTCGGGGAACTCCAGAACCTAAACCGCGATAAGGGATTCCTATCTTCGGGACAAATGAGATCAACACCGGATTCCTCACAATCTGTATTCCGGCTCGGATCGACTCGACCGTCGCCGTATTAGGCAGCTTGCCGGGGCTGATGATTTCGATACAATTATCGAAGATAAAAACGCGGATGCTACTGCTAATCAGGTAGTCACGGTGAACAAGCGCGTTGACGACTGCTTCTTCCAAGGCAATTTCGGGAACTTCCAGAATACCGGGAAAATTAAAATTCTGACCGTTTTGTTGCTTTCGTAGATTACGCTTGAGAAATCCCATTGTCCCCTTGAACTGTTCGGCTAAGGTTGATCCGATGTCCTCGCTGTCCAGATATTCCGTTCCCTCCAAGCGGTTGCCGATAAATGCGACCGCTTTGACCATCAACTGTGGTCGAAGCCCTGCTAACGTCAGATGGGGTGATTTGAGGAGTTTTAGGTTTGATAGGCTGCGCTCGGTGAAAGCGTTAAGCTGATCAATTTCCTGATTGTATTGCTGTTTGTAGAAATCTCTAAATCGCAACAGATCCAATTCATCCCAGCTTGTATGAGCGAGTGGCATCTCGTCGGCATACAATGTGCCCGATGCCTGCATCAACCGTCGGAGTTCTTCCCGCGTTGCCCGGCGTTTATCAGCCCCCACTTTCACCCAAAACGCCGTTTTATTGACGGCATAAGGCTTGTCGGTGCCCAAGGGAACGTTGATAACAACAACCAATTTATCATCGATGCCCAGATTTTCCGTCGTTACGCTTACAGGGGGCTCGATCTTTTGAGAGCAGGCGTTTGAAATCCATTGGTTGAGTTGGCGAATGTTTGCAACGCCGCAAACCTCTCCCGAATCTGACACACCAACGATAAGCAGCCCACCCTCGGAATTAAGCATCGCCGCAATCTCTGTAGCTAACGCATCAATGCTGTTGAATTGGCGTTTGAGCTGTGTTTTGGAGTCTTCGCCCCGGCTGATGATTTCGTGGAGTTCAGAAGGCGTCATCGTAATACCCCTATCCTATTCGCATAACGTAGATTGACCTAGGGTGTTTGGGTAAGTTATACACTGCTAAACACATTGCGCTCCGCCCCGATCCCGATTTCATCAAGGATGCTCGAAACGGCATAAATCGGGATTTAAAATTGTGGCTAAATGCGCCCATAAATACCTGAAAGTTCAAGCTGGAAGCTGTATCTGATTTAACACTGTTTTCAATTCTTCACTGAGGAAAGTCCATCTTTCAACTGTAAGAGTTGCGTTTCTGAAAGGTTTGTGATCTCAGAAATGAGTGTTATCTCCATTCCCTTGGCAAGCATCGCCTTTGCGGTTTCAATTCTGCCTCTCTGCTCACCCTCACGCAGCCCTTCCTGTTTGCCTTCCTGCCTGCCTTCACGCAAACCGTTTTGAAAAAATCGCTGCCTGTCTCTCTCTAATGCTGTCACTAACATCGTCTTCACCTCCTCTTCGTTTCGGTAAATGTACTCTAGTGCCTGATAATCTGCGGGTTCAATCCGTCCGTGGACAGCCAACTGCTTAAACCAGTTTAAGAACAGACTGACAGCCTGTTTGTCCTCCGCCGACGAATACAGATTTAGCAGCTCTACCTCTAGCATCTCTACATCGTAATGGGATTCTGCCAGAAACAACATTGATACGATGTTCCGGATGTTTAACAACGCCTCCTGACTGTATTGGTTCTCAGCAATCAGGAAATACTCAAAATCTAATGCAAATCTACCCAGCGGTGGGTTCTGCTCAATTAACGCCGAAAGATTCACCGGTGCTGTCCAAGGCGCGCTTCCATTGTATAACACGATTGGAAAGACCGCCGGTAGTTTTTTGACACCCCTATTATTGACGAGAAAATCCATGTAAAAGTTGGTAATGTAGTTCAGAACGCGTAACGCCATAAACGGATCTACAGTAGATTGAAACTCAATCAGGATGTAAATATAGACCTCACGGTCATGAAACTGGACTTTGTAGATTAAATCGCTCTCGGTTTCTTTGTAGTGTTCGGAGATAAAGGATTTATCAAGGGATTCACAGTTGTCGAAATTGAGGGAATGGACCCATTCTTGGTTAACAAAGGTTTCAAGAAGTTGTCGAAAGATGGTTCGATTTGAGAATAGCTTCTTATATCCGCTGTCGTGAATGTTCATCCTTAGCACCTTTTGAGCCAATGGGTTATACAGAACGGGCCTTGTGGAATTACGGTAGATTTTAGAATTAATGGAGGGGTGCTCATAAATAGCCTTAGTTGCGAGTCGTTGAAAATTTATTGATTGGACGGTATCGTTGATTTATTCGGTAATACGTCTGGTGTATCCTCGGCATAATCTGTGCCATCAGTTTAATCCGCAATTCAGATAACAATTATGACCACCCGTCATTACGTTTTACGGATTACGGCACTACGTTTTGCGGTTTGCCCTCCAAGAAGGCGATAACGTTATCAACAACGCCTTCGTTGAGCAAATCAACACCCTCTGGCGTCATGTCCGCACAATGGGGCGAAAGGATAACCTGTTCGCAGTCGAGGAGTGGATGGTCGGCCGGCGGTGGTTCCTCATCGTAGACATCGATTGCGGCACCGCCGAGATGCCCGGAATTCAGCACCTCAATGAGCGCGTTCGTATTTACGATATCGCCGCGTGCGACATTAATCAGCAGAGCGTTGGACTTCATCAGTTCGAGTTCCCGTTTTCCAATCATTTCGCGGCTATCATCGGTTAGCTTGACATGGAGACTGACAACATCTGCCTTTTGCAATAGCTCATCCAATTCGACGTACTGGACTCCCAGTTGCGCCGCCCGTTTGGGTGAAGGGTTGAAAGTCCAGGCGATCACGTTCATCCCGACAGCTCGACCGAGCCTTGCCATCTCCGCTCCGATGTGTCCTGTACCGATAATCCCGAGCGTTTTGCCCTGCAAGTAGATGTTGTCCATTCGGGGCCAACCACCGTCTTTCACTGCTGCTGTCATGAACGCGGCGCGTTTGGCTGCAGCGAACATCAATCCAAACCCGTGTTCAGCGACAACGGGAGCTGTCCGACCGGGTTGATTGCAGATAACAATGCCGAGTTCCCTTGCTGTGTCCAAATCAAGCATGTCTGTGCCGATTGAGCACGTTGCAATCATGCGTAGTTTCGGGACTTGGTGCAAGGCTTCGGCGTACCATGTTACGATGCCACGCGTGTTCATGATAATATCTGCGTCTTTTGTGCGGTCAATCTGTTCCTCAAGTGACTCTGGACGATCTGTGTACAAAGTGACATCGCCGTAGGGCTCGAGTCGCTCTAGATGTGGGGAACCTTGTATCTGCGGTGGATTGTCGCCGGGAACAACAATTTTGGCTCGGTCTAAGCTCTCTGTCGGCATATAGCTTTCTCCCTTCGTGTTGAAAATATTGTGCCGTTTATGTTTGAACCATATTATAGTGGACCTTAGAATTAATGAGACACTCCAAACCGGTGCGGTTACAAACCGCACCTACCGGGGGGCGAAAGTGTCTATTTATTTTTAGAATTCACCATAATTTACATTGCGCTCCTCTGGAGCGCAGGTATTGGACATCTCGCCGCGCTATAGACATCTCGCTCCTCTGGAGCGAAAGGCAAACATCTTCAGTTTTAACCGACAACCGATGAATTTTCAATATCTATAGGACTCACGCAGTTGAACGCTCAAAATCCTGTAGTTCGGGGATTAAGAAACGGGCAACTACAGCAGGGGCACCATCAAGGATTCCGCAGTGAACAACGATCGTTGTTCACTACTGAAGTGCGTAACTCCTAATCTAGCAACTTGGGTTATTCTAGTAGGTCGAGATTCAGATCTTGACGCTAGAATGGTGATTTTGGAAAATCGACTTACTAGAAAAAAAGGGGTTCGGCTCGTTTATTCGTCTGTTTCTTGTTCGTGCTTTTGCAGCTGCCCCGCCAAACGGACGGGATCAGCAATAAAGAGGCCAAGAATTCCTAGCAGAAGCGGAATGGCCGCCGAAATCATTAACGCAAGATTATAACTTCCCAACAAGTCTCGACCAATTCCCAAGGGCATCGGTCCCAGCGCAGAGCCGATAATCGTAACCATTGAGGTGAACCCCGTTATACTCCCTAGGTGATGCCGTCCGAAGTACATCGCCCAGATCACGCTGCCCAAGATACGAATGAGCCCGCTGGAAATTCCGAGGACAACGCCAAACACCAATGCAAGGGTAATGTCGGAAAGCGAGCATGCCATCAATAGTGACAGCGCCTGGAAGAACAAACCAGTGGCCAGCAATATACGCACCGGGACTCGGTCTACGAGAAGACCGCTGCCCCAATTAACGACCGCAGTGGTCACAGCGATAGGCACAAAAACTGCTGCGGCGAGATTGCGTGTCAATCCATTATCGGTAAAGATGCTGACCATATGGAAAAATAGACCAGTGGATAGCATACTGATCGCAGAAAGACTTGCCACCAAAATCCAGAAGACGGATGTGCGCATCGCCTCTCCTAGCGTCCAGTTCACCTCCGTTAATCTCGTGGTCACCTGTTTTCTTTTGCGAAACCTGAATGTACTTGATTCCCCTCCATCTGGTTGGAGTCCATAATCCTCTGGATGGTTACGAAAAAATATAAACGCCACGGGCGCTATCACAAACGTGAGTATTATCCCAAGGAGTATATAAGTAGACCTCCAACCATAGGTAGGAATTAACCAGTTGACAAGGTTTGGAAAACCTCCCAAACTAATAAGGGAGCCTGCCATACCGGAAATCCCCATCACCATGCCCCGCCGGCGCACCCACCACTGATTAATGATATTCGTGCAGACCAATCCCAAACTTCCTTGACCGAGCATGCGGAGTGCGATGAAGCCTAAACCGAGCATGAAGGCATTCTGCACGTAGCCCATGTAGACGCAAGCAAATCCGAAAAGCGCGGTAATCAGCACCACTATCAACCGGGCACCATGCCGATCGATTTGGTATCCCACAATCGGCAAGACGAAACTTCCCACAAGTGTGCCCAGTGTGTAGAGCGTACTGACAAGCGACCGGCTAATCCCTAGGTCTGTGATGAAGGACTCAATAAAGATCGATACTACATAGGTCTGACCGGGACTGCTCATAATCATTCCTAGTGTCCCGATCAACATAATAATCCAGCCGTAGAAAATCGGCGATCTACTAACAAGGCGACTATGCGATACTTCCATTTCTTACGGCACAATCCTCCCACAGGTTAAGGAGATAATCTACCCGAGGTACTCAACCCTTCGGACAGTTTTTATATTACAGGACTTACGCAAGTTTAGCACACGGTGCGAGATTCTTTTATTTTTAACCCCCTAAATCCCCCTTATCAGGGGGACTTATGAACCAACTGTGTAAGTCCCATACAATAATAGCACAAAGGCAAATACAACAACTTCATTTCACGTATCACGTCTCAATTCATCACGAATAGGATTTTTCCTTTCCGAGCGCTCTGACACGCATGGGCTAGAGCCGCCTTGACATCGGTGAGTGGATATGTTTGCTCAACTGGTACTGTCAATTTCCCTGACGTTATGAGAGGGATTAATTGATTGAACATATCATGAATGTCCCTAGTATCAGCGTGTTTATACCAAGCATTAATCCAAAAGCCGCGGAAACAGAGGTCTTTGAAGATTAACAGGCTATTGCTCATCTGTAGTGGCTGGAGTCCCATCGCACCGTAGGTGACCAATGTGCCGCGATCGCTGAGTGATTTGGCTATCTCCCGTGCATTCTCCCCACCGACAGCATTCAATCCAAGTGGTACATCAGCGTTGCCTGTCAAGTCCCGAATTTGTTTTGACAGTGGAATCTCATCGGTGACGACGATATCGGCGCCTTCCGCTTCAAGTTCGGGGATCAGATCCTCCCGGCGCACGACATTAATGGTTCTCAAGCCGCGTAAACGTGCGATCTGGATCACAGCCCGTCCGACCCCAGAGTTGGCGGCGTTCTGAATCACCCAATCACCGGGTTTGAGGTCAGCGAACCCTTCAAGCATCCGCCAAGCGGTTGGCGGATTGACTGATAGCATCGCTGCTTGCTTGAGAGGGATATCATCTGGCAGGGGAATCAGGCTTTTCGCGTCTGATACATACGCATCGCACCAGTGGCCCACTCGATCTAGTGAGATAACGGGTTGACCGACGCGCAGATTGGCGACCGCGCTGCCTGTTTCTGCAATGATACCAACGCCTTCGTTTCCCGCAATCGCAGGTAGCGGGGAGCGAATTGGATACTTCCCCTCAAGCCTGTTGATGTCGGCGGGATTAATCGGTGAAGCTTTCATCTCAACTAGAACTTGGTTGGGAGCGATGGCGGGGGTGTCCCACGATTCGACTTGGGCTACTTCTTCGGGAATGCCGTGCTCGTGATGGCAAACAACTGTTACTGTTTTTTTCATTTGAGCCTCTTTCTACGCAATGTCTATGAATGATGTTCGTCAGGCAAGCCTAACTTTATAACGCTTGAGCAGCTCTTAAGAAATGATGTCTAGGGACCTATAGCACTGTCGGTGACGCTCGGATGGAAGGACAAAAAAATCCCATATAACGTCCCCCTATCTGCTTTAAGGGGATAGATGATGCTCCCGAGCAAACTCATAGTTGGCGATAGGTCAACCTCTAAGCCGATCTGTCCTGAAAATGCGCCGCCACGTGACGTTTCCTCCCCCAATGTCCACCAACTCATGTCATAAAAAGCGAGTGCGTACGGTGCAACGGACAGCACCGAATCTCCGACAATTTTATGGAAGAATCCGAATCCAATGGAAAACCCTAGCGTACTGTTCTCGGCACCTGTTCTCTCCTCCGCAAAACTTCCGAAGAAACTCGCACTCGCCAAACACTCCCAATCGCTTCTGATCAGCGGTTGGATCGAACTAAGCCCTGAATAAAAGAACGAAATTGGTGACTGCGTGGTTGAGCGCTCGTCATCAAAATGGAGTTGTCCCGCCTTCAGAAATCCTTCAATACCGGGTAGCAAGCCGTATTCAAGGTCGCCAACCGCCGCGACCCGTTCGTTAACATACTCTGCCCCTGCCGCGATGCTTGCCTGCCCCATCTTTAATTGATGGAGGTTGAAAGGGTGTTCGTAGAGCTGGGCTCGCGCCTTCACTATACCGGTTATCAACAGCAGAATCGTAACAGTTGCTGCCACTTTTTTCATATCTATCGGCTACCTGAACGTGTCCCTCGCAGCCTACCGGAAACCCTCACGGCGTTAGCACTACTTTCCCAATCGAACCCCGTTCCTCGATCAGACGGTGTGCCTCAGATGCGTCTGCGAATCGGTATACATGCCGCACCACCGGTCTGAGTTTACCCTCCTGGGCTAGGGTAATCAGTTCCTCCATAATCTCCGGAGCGCGAGACTGTGTATTGCTCACACCGCCCCATCCAATCAGCTTTAGGTTCTTCATCCAGAATGGCCAGAAATCGACTTGCCCCATCCCCGTGAAAGAGTTTGAGCCAAAACTCACCATTCGCCCGGCTTCTGCCATACAATCGAGGTTTCGTGTGAAGACCTCACCGCCGATTGATTCCCACACGACATCAACACCACGCCCATCAGTGGCTTCTAACGCCATTGCCACGAAATCATCCGTTCGGTAGTTAATCACCACATCGGCACCAAGTTCTCGCACCAATTGAAGTTTCGCTTCACTGCCCGCCGTTGCGATTACCTGTGCACCAAAGTATTTGGCGAGTTGGACAGCAAGGACGCCCGTGCCGCCGGCAGCAGCGTGAATGAGGACAGTTTCTCGCGCCTGTAAGCCGGCAGCGACTTTCAATGTATGATACGCAACCGGAGCGTAGTCAAAGGCGGCTGCCTGCTCTGGTGTGAATGCGGAAGGATAAGCTGTCGGGTTGGGTCTTCCGTCCGGGCGAGGTTGTAAACCTTTTGCATCAACCACACCGTATTCGACGTATGACCCCGGTCGCAGCCCACCGACTAGATGGCGTGTACCAATTTCGATGCCTTCGGTATTGGGACCAAGTGCCACCACTTCCACACACGCCATGCCACCGGGAATATGTGGCGGATCTTTGATGCCGTAGTGTGATTCTTGCGAGGACCCGATGCGACCACTACCACCGTGTCGGATATGGAGTTGGATGTAATCAATGGCGACAGCAAGCACCTTGACGAGCACTTCGCCTTTTGCCGGCTCAGGCGTGGGCATATCTTCGTAGCGCAGCACCTCGGGTCCGCCAAATTCTCGGTACACACTGGCTTTCATCGTTGAGGGAACTTGGATTTGAGGAAGATTTTTATGGTGCATAGCTGATGTCACCTCTGTACAGGACTTACGCAAATTTAACACGCAGCACGAGATTTTTTATTTTTAACCCCCTAAATCCCCCTTATCAGGGGGACTTATAAACCAACTGCGTAAGTCCTATTATTGTCTGAATCATCGAAACTTTCAATCGTCCATGCGTTTCAGTGTAACACCAAGTTGACTCAAAATCAAGGGTTAGTTGGCGCTATGAGTATTGTGTAAATCACGTATGCCCTGTATAGCGCGTCAAATGTGAAGCGTTCTAGAAATCTTTCCGCAAGCCTTTACAATCATCAAGAAAATATGCCCTTGGGTGGTTCATTCCACGCTCTGCGACGCTCACTTCTGAACTTCTCCCGTGCTCCTTCGATGTCTATCGCTGGGAATTCCGATTCGATTAGCAAAAACGTCTCTTCAATGAGGTGTTGCAATTCATCAACCGCCCTGACTGGGGTCAATCGGAACATCCTCTTGAATCAGGAACCGAAATTCGGAGGCGCGATCTCTAATGCTTCAATGAGCGGGTTGAGTCGGTTGCCGTATTTGGGCACGTACACCCGATTGAGACTCATCAAGATCTTCAACATTTCCTGAGTCTGATAGGTAAACAACCCACGAAAAAATAGGGATCCATCGCGATGGGCGTAAATCTCCACACGATTGCTCCATGCCCACTTAAAGTCAGAAAGAATCTGGTTCACAGTTGACTGTATCAACTCATCGGGATATAAAGCGGATTTCTTTTGCCATTGCTGGATCAGATTTTCATTATGCAAAGGAATCCCGTGCACTAGTGTTGCTATCACCGCCTGTTTGCTCATGCTTGGGTCAAATTGGTTAAGAACTGATGTCAATATACTCGTTATCTGTCCAATTGTTACATGTTGGACATCAACGTTCACACCAGAAACGCTGTAATTGTCTCTTCCACCTTCCTGCTTAGGGGCGAATGGTTCGATGGAGTTCAGCGTCCCACGGACAGCCTGGATTGCCTGTCCTCTCTCTGTTTCGGAAGGAGCATCTGCCCAAAAAACTGTGAACTCAAGATCGCCGTAGTCGCCGCTGGCATACTGCCGAGAGGTAAGTCCACTGATACGCCGCTGAGAAGCGAGTCCACTGAGCATCATTGCCTTGACATTAGGATTGGAAACATAGGCTTGTTTAACCTTTTGTAGCAATTCGTGCTGCCAACTTTCTAAATTTGTCAGGTCTACCTTAGATCGAATGACCCATTTGGGGGTTCTCTTAAACGCTTTCTGCCGCCGTGATTCAACGCCGATTCCTGGTAAATGTAGCTTCACTAAATCGAATGTCTCTTCAATCAGTTGGCGGAGTTGTTGGGCTGCAACTTGGGATGGCTGTCCAAATATTTGTTTCGCCCGGTGTATAAGATTCGACGGAGAAATTTTCAACTGCTCGATCGACCAGTCAGTCCATTTGATTTCCAGCAGGTAGACACGATTAAGTACAGCAAGCACCGAGATTACTGTTGTCAAGCGGTCGCTAAATTGCTCCTGTACAAGGATCATCTCCTCTTCCTTAGCAAATTGCTCGCAAAGCCACCATTGCTCAAACCGCAGTAAAGTATGGACAATCTTTTGTGCAAGCTCGGTTGGATATATCGCAACTTTCCTACGCCACTGTTCAGCCAATGACTGACCGTATAACGGAATTGAATGAGATAGGACTTCAGCGAGTCGGTTGTCATGGGGTTGACAATGATCAAACATCTCTACCAAGTACTGTTCCACTGCTGCAATCGTCTTGTGCTTGATATCGACATTGAAGCCACTATCTTTGTCTCCGCCGACGTAGATGTCCTCATCAGCTTCTTCTTCACCCGGCTGGCGGGGGTCAAATTCATAGGGGCTCATTTGCTCTCTATAAACGGCACCAACCCGTTCTGCCAACGTCTTGCGCTCTGCTTCAGAAGGTGGTTCAGTCCAGAAAACGCCGATTTCAACATCCGAATAGCAGTCGGCAATTCCGCGGCCTACCGAACCACCGACAATCACTACTTTAACCTTCGGATGGTTTGCGTAGACTGGCATGATTCTCTGTGCCAGAGCGATTCGCCACTCACTTGCTTTTGTCATCACATCCTCAGGTTGCATTCCAACCCCTCAGGTTTCTATGAGTCCAAAATGTGCGTCCTGCTGCTGTCTTAGCGACCATAGCAGCGAATCTGCTGGCGGGTCAATCATCTCTTGGGTGATCACTGTTTCCGCAGCTACATCTTTGGATAAACGATTG
>JAGWBT010000068.1 GCA_021295755.1 Candidatus Poribacteria bacterium | reverse complement strand
GTCTGCCGAAGTCCACCGACCTCAAGTGGAATTTGCACATCCAACGCTTCTGGTCCCATGTTGGCTCCCACCCGAATAGAGACAATGACATAATTAGCACCGTCCAACGCTGGCTCGCGCTCTGTTGACGCAGCAATCTGCGTAGGCAGGTTCAACTCACGCACGATGCGCTGTGCATAAGTATGGGTCAATTCCAACCGTTCGCTATCAGGGTCTACAAGATGGATGGTTGAATCTATCAGTTCTGGAAATGAAAGGAGATCTCCAATCAGTCGTCTGCCGAATCCGAAACTCCCTGCACCGAGGAAAGCGATTTTAGCCATAATAAGTTCTGCCTCCAATTGAATCTCACTAGATGGATAGTCTTAGCTCCATTCTATCACGGTTTGGGGGTTAGATCAACAAGGAAGGTTGACGAGGGTTATTTATGGTGAATTAGAGAAATAAGTGGACATTTGGGGGTTGTTTGTGGGTACAGATTTCCTAATCTGTACATGTGCATCGGCAGTGTATAAGTAATTCTATAATCTACCATAGTTTTCCGTTTTTTGACCGATTTCGGAATAACCCAAATCCGTAGGCGGGGCATCTTGTCCCGCTGTAGCTTCGACCGGGAGATCGAACTGTGAAGGAATTAAATGGTCCTATTGACAATTTCGGATTGACTGAAAGGAAGCGTTCTGATAAAGTATGCGAAAGAACATTGCATCATCTCCTACAATAACAACTTCATGAAAGAGGGGGATCGACATGCCAAGAAACTGCTTTGGGGAAGAGGAACTGACCTATCTACAAGAGGTCATCGAAAGTCAAGACGCATGGCGGTGGGGACGAAGCAATTTCGTTCCGAGATTTGAGGAAGCATTTGGAGAACATCTGGGTCGGAAATATGTCCACGCCGTAAACTCAGGCACCAGTGCCAATACAACGGCTTACGCCAGTCTAGGGTTAGATGTAGGCGACGAAATAATCTGTCCGGCTGTCGCACCGATTTTCGTATCTTTCCCAGTCGTTGCAATTGGCTGCGTTCCTGTGTTTGCCGATATAGATCCGAGGACACAGATTATTTCATCCGAGGGAATTGAAGCGTGCATTACGCCGCGGACACGCGCTATTATTGTTGTCCATCTGTACGGTCAACCGGCGATGATGAGCGAGATTATGGCTGTCGCCAAGAAACACAACCTGAAGGTTGTGGAGGACTGCTCGCAGTCCTACGATGCCTACTACAAGGGGCGCAAAGTCGGCACCATCGGTGATGTTGCCTGCTTCTCCATGCAGCAATCGAAGCATATCACGTCGGGCGAAGGAGGAATGATTGCCACAGACGATCCAGAATTCTATAAACGGGCGACAGAGTTCTCGAACTCCGGGATGCCGTGGTATCTGTACGACTTGGAACGACCTGAAGCGAAACCTGTCAACGGTTTGCCAACGCGGGGACACTTCTCGTTTGGTCACGATTTCCGTTTTAGTGAGCTTCAGGGTGCGGTAGCATTTGCTCAGTTGGAAAAGATTGACCGGTTTAACGCCCGGCGGCGGGAACTTGTTAAAAGGATTGAGACCGAACTGTGTAACGTCCCGAATGTGCGGCTGGCGTATGTCTATCCAGAGACCCAACCCAACTACTGGCTGTATCCGGTATGGGGACCCGAATCACTAGGGTGCAGAGGTGAGATTAACTACATTGAAGTAGAGTACCAGCGCATGCAAGCGATGAGGCGAACTTCCGTCGGCGTGCCGCTGCCTGACTACGTGCAGTATGTTTCCGGATCATGTCCAAATGCTGAGAAATCGACCCGAGGGATGTGGAGCTTTTTTGTCCATCACAGCGTAGAGGACGATGAACTGGAAAAGTCGATCCGTGAATTCAAGGAAAAAGTCAAGGAGACATAATCGAAATGTCAGCGCTCGGATTGGGTATCATCGGGTTAGGAGTCGGCAAGGGTGCCCTGCTTTTGAATCAGAACGCCGATAGCCCAATAAAGGTGTGCGCGGTGGCGGACAAAGATCCAGCACTTCTAAAACTTGCACATGAGGATTATGGGATCGGATGTGTCACCGAGGACTATCAACAGCTGCTATCGCGGTCTGACGTTGATGTTGTCGGCGTTTTCACCCCCGACCACCTGCACGGCGAACATGCGGCGGCGGCACTAGAGGCCGGAAAACATGTTATATGCACCAAACCGATGGTGACCACCATGGCGGATTGTGAGCGATTGGTCCATCTAGTGGATCGAACGAGACTTAAATTCGTTGCAGCGATGACCTGGCGTCACCTTCCGAAAATCGTGTCAGCACGTCGCGCCTTTGATAAAGGCAATCTAGGCGAAATAACGCTGATCGATACCGGCTATGTCCATGATATCCGCAGGGTCTGTGAAATCACGCCGTGGCGGGTTACGGCACCGCAGGATTTTCTCTTTGGCGGAGGTGCTCACGCCATAGATTGCGTGCGGTGGTTTGCTGGAGATATTGACACCGTGCATGCGTTCGCCCTGAACAGCAGTGTTATCCCAGACTATCCTATAGAAGATACGTGGATTCTCAATCTTAAGTTCGCCAGCGGTGCGCTTGGACGCGTCTCTGTGATATGCAGCGCGGTCAATTCACCGCCGGAGGCACATCAGCGATTAGTGATCTACGGCACAAAAGGCACCTTAACCGGTTTGGATCTCGGTATGGACGGTGTGCTTGAACGTGAGACCTTGAGTGCAGAACCATCAGCTAACAAGGAACGTCTCATCGAAGGGCATGCAAATGAACTACTGCTCTACTGTCACAAAATGGCACACTGGGTCCTAGAAGACAAAGAACCCACCCCTTCCGTCCGGGACGGTGCGCGGGTTGTCGCTGTTGCCTTGGCAGCACACGAATCCCTCTCGACGGGGCAAACTGTGAAAGTACGCAACGATTTCTGATTCACTTGTCACACATCGGGTGTTAGGGTTCTACCCGTTGTCCGGATCTCCGCTAGCGGGGTCCGATTCAATTTGGCGTGGTGAAGCGGATTCTGCTTCCTGTTTAACAAGTGCTGCTCGACCCAAAAGCACTAGGGCGCACCAGCCGACTAGTCCAACAGCGGCACCGGCAGCGACCGCAATCCCGGCTGCTTTGCCCGTCTCAATTTTCTTGAACGTCTCCTCGTCGAATTCACAGGAGATACTTCTCGGGTTTCGCAACGCAAAGCCGCGCTTATCCTCCTTTTGCCAGTATTCGACTGTTGGTGCCTTATCTCCAGCCGTTCTGATGTTACCTTTCAAGGAGGGCGCGTCTACGTTTAAGGTGCTTTCGCCACGTTCACCCTCCCACACGGCTTTCACCCCTACTGTCCCTTCGCCATCTTCAAGCGGTTCGAGATTCACCCGCGTCACCACATGGTCGGTGATTGCGACGAAAGCCCTTTTGATTTTTGATGCGGATACAACCCAATTTTCCAAAATCATGATACACGCTCCTAGTTTGATGGTGTTACTCATTATTAGGACTTACGCAGTTAAACGGCCAAAGCCCTGTAGCTCGGCGATTCATCGCCGCAAGACGCCGTTCCCAACCCTGGGCTCGGAGCGGACGCCCGATGAATCGGGCAACTACAATCGAAGTGCGTAAGTCCTGATTATGTAACCTCTTTAATCTTTGGTGGTTTCAACTAGCGATCAATTCCTGCTTGTAAGCATCCACGATAGCATCGAAAATCCGATCGGGAATAAATTCCAGCTGCGAATCTAACTCCGATTCGACATTGACCATCATACTGTGATCGAATGTATCTCGTTCTGCACAGGGATCAAAGGACTCACCATGTTCGTCAAGCATTTCGGCAAGCCGCGCTGGGGTCAAACCCTCCGAAATCCCGTGAAGTCCGTAAGCCGTTCCCCGGTAGCCTTTGTCATAGTCTGTGCTAAGATGCTTTCGTAAGATTTCCTCACGTGTCGCTCCCTGCGCCCCACTGTTTTCGATCTCCTCCATCGCCTCGATTGCACGCGAATCGAGTTCAATCTGGAACGCCGTTGAGGCATCGGCAGCAGCAGCGGGATAGATTTTATATGGCATTTACGCCTCCTTGCTCTGTTGATAATTCTCTCCGTTTGCATTTCACGACAACCTTTGACGCGCTAAGACAGCTGCCCCTATCACACCCGCGTTATCGCCAAGAGTTGCTTCGACAATCTGAACACCGTCCATTGTTGTGGGTAAAGCATACTTAGCTGCCGCTTGGCGGATCGGATCTAACAAACTATCCCCCATCGCTTCGATAACACCCCCACCGAGCACAACCATTTCAGGGTTCAAGAAATGGACAATCGAGGCGACACTAATTCCCAGATATTTCCCGGCGCGTTGCATCACTTTAATCGTCGGCTTATCGCCGCGCTTGACAGCTTTAGCAATGGCTTGACTCCGAATTTGGTCGAGTTTGCCGCCATTCAGCTTGGTGAGTATGCTTTTCTTCCCTTTTTTCAGGATAGCTTTCTGAAGTTTCTTAGTAATTGCGGTACGGCTGGCAACAGCCTCTAGACACCCGAAATTGCCGCAACCACACCGGGGACCGTTCGCTTTCACAATCATGTGACCGATTTCTCCCGCGGTTTTGTTGACACCGTGAAAGAGTTTTCCATCTAAGATGATACCACCGCCGATTCCGGTGCCGACGAAAATCCCGACGAGATTTTTTTCCCCTTGTCCGGCACCGAAGGCATATTCACCGAGTGTCCCCACATTGACATCATTATCAACGAAGGTAGGAATGCCAAGGTTTGCTTCTAGTTTCGCTTTGAGCGGCACATTTGACCAACCAAGGTTAGGCGCGAAGATGATGACACCTGTCTCCGGATCGAGTGGGCCCGGTGATCCGATACCTATTGCGCTAATCTGAGAAGGTTTGAGTTCAGCACCGTCAATCGCTTCTCCGATACATCGCTCAATCCGTTTAATTACTTCATCCGGCCCTTTCTTTGGCTTTGTTGCCGTTTTGGCTTGCTGAACAATTTCTCCCTTACCGTTAATTACGGCAGCCAAAATCTTCGTGCCTCCCATATCGACCCCAACAACATAATCGTCGTTCACCGCCATTTTCTATATCTCCTTTATGCCCTGACCTAAGTGGCTCGCTTCTTAAATTCGACCTAGCTCCTTAGGAGGATGCTGCTGCTCCCGATTCACCTGTAACAACCCTAAGGAGTTGTCCCTTGAAATCTGCCTCCTCAAGTGCATCCCATTGCTCCAAGAACGCTTGATACTTTGCCTTCCGCATCTCACGGTAGCGGAGCAGAAGGACATTGATGCCAATCGCATCAGTTTCTGAATCCCCTTGATTCGGGAGATTTTGCAAATAATCCGTCAAAACCATCTCGACGACATCGCAATCATGAATATCCCCCAGTTGTTCCTGCAAATCAGCCAGTATCTTCAGGAAATCTTCAAACTCCTCACCATAGTTGATGGCGAAAAACTCCATCGAATAGCGCAGCCGCTTAATTGATATTCGCAGGTTATGAAGTTCTTTGATTTTATCCGGGTCGCGAATAAATTCCACCCACGAGTATACTTCCTGGATCTTTACAGCAAGGATAACCTGTGCATTCCAACGATAGCTTGATTGTGGTTGAATCCCCTTTGCCTTCCATGCTTTTGCCATATCTATACCTTGAAAAATTTCAAGAACTTCCGCTCGAAGTTACTCTTGTCCAACTCTTCAAACATCCTAAACATCGGCACCCGCCGCTCTTCCCGTTCTCGTTGGAGATGTCTTACTAAGTTTTGAACATCACTCTGTGCATCTTCGGGCATCGTTTTTAGGTCTTTTTGAAAGCGATCAATCAACACATCTAAATCGCGCACGTCTCCCAGCTTACTTGTAATCCGCTCGACCCGTTTGAGGTGCCTACGAAACTTCTTTTTTCGGGTAAAGCAATCCGCAAAGTTTCGCATTGCAGCGCGTAGCCGTCGGGAAGCGACCCGCATATCATGAACGTACTCGATATCTGTCCCATCAATCGCCCCCTCTTTGAAAGACATCATCTCATGCAGCCGAGTTGTGATAATCCTGCGCGCGCACTCCTCAAGACTTTTTTTCGGTGCAATACCTTTGACGGTCAATGCCTTCGCCATATTATCGATAATTTCCTTTTTCTAATTCTCCGCCTTGACGCCAAACACATTCAGGAGCCTTACGCCTCGCTCATATTTCGATTGGAAGGTCGGGATTAGATCGTATTGTTGAGATAATGCGTCAGCAATCTGTTCTAGGAACGCAGGTTCGCCGGTTTTAAGTTCTAACTCGACGCCATACTCCTGAACAGATTCTGTTCTATCCATATTCACATACTGTACCTCATCAAGACAAACTTCGATACCACCCGCCTCCGCATTTAAGTGCCACGTTTCACGGCAATTTTCGACGTGCAAGATGGGAGCTACCTTCTCTTCCTTCAGATGTTTCACAGCCACTTCGACGGCCTCAACGTGAACCTTCTCAAGGTTTCCACTTAAGAGTGCTTGCACCTGTTGGTCGGTAATCGGCATTTCGAGTTCTGTATACGTATAAATATCTTCGGTTTGGGCTTTGAATGTAACGAGTTGTATCCTTTCCTCTACGACTCCGGCTGTGAGAATCTTCTGCCTAATCCGCAAAGCAGCACCATTTCGTGTAAGCAGTCCGGTGGTTGTGTCGAGATAGGTATCCTGTTGCGGGGTATTTCTGTGATCCGAAAGTGTATACCCCGCCACCTGCTTCTGCAATCGAATCTGATTGAACACCTGTGGCGACTCTGCCTGAAATTTTGCTTCAACTTCGATCATTATATAGTCACACTAAAGATTATTAGGATTCCCTTTCAACCGCTGAATTTTAGGTATATCGAGGAATCAGCCGATTAACCGGTTTACTGTGAAAAACGTTCGTTGTGGGTAGATGTTCTGAAGAATCGAAACCGCTGCATCCGTATAAATGGCATCGACACAGCTGCCATGGATCCGAATCATGCCTTCGATGTTTCCACGCATATACGGATCGGTACTCACCGCCTTATCCCAAACACTTCCAACTATTCCACGCGGTTCGATCGCCTTCGGATCATGCCCGAAAGCACACCGTTCAATCTCAAACCGATTGAGTAGGAGTTCCACCTGTGATACCTCCTCCCACCAGCGGCGTGTACCAACCGGACTGTTCAACGAGCCGTCAGACACTAACAACGGGTGTGCAAAGCTGCCCGCCTGGCGGAGAACATCAAACTGATTGTTTAGGTCGTTGATGTTACCATCAAACCCGATTGGCGGTCCAGCGTGGAATAATCCCCACTCGTTTGCCCGATGCGCAACCGGCAACTTCTCAATCCATTCCAACGTGCCATCCGCTTCAATAGTACGGAGAAACAGCGACCACACTTCCCAGAGATCCGAAGTAAAGTGAGGGTGGTTAAACCGCCACTGCTGTGTTGCTTGTTCAATTAGCAAATCGGAAGCGGGATCGGATTTCGCGACCGCCTGATAAATCTCTGCGATCGTCTGTGTCGAAAGCGGCTCAATGTGAAGGGACTGCAGCGAATTGTCCAATTCCTCGTTTGCCCCCGCCCATGAAGCTATCGTCTGCCAATGTTCGGGATTTGCCAACCACTCTTGGCGATGGTGCTTGTCGTGAATGGCGCGCAAGAGGAGGAGTTCATGGTTTCCAAGAAGCGCAATCACCTGATCCGGAACCTGACATTCTAGCGATCGGATCAAATCGATTACCTGCTTGGAATCGGGACCGCTTGTAACATAATCTCCGAGGAGAAACAGATGCGCCTCCCCACCGATCCATTGATTGTTCTCATCAACTAACTGTGCGTGCAGTAGCAGATTACGAAAAGCTCGGTAGCTGCCGTGGATATCTGAGATAATATACCATAAACGCATAAGCAATTACACAGGGTAGGCTGCTCTTTAGAAAGTTCTAAAGCAAATAGAGAACCGATAGATATTGCATCTCTGATTTAATGCTTCGGTTCATGTTAAGAAATCGTGCAACAGCAACTGTGGGGAAGAACGATCGTTGTTCCTTACTCCCAAAAACTCGGTTTCTCTTTGCATTTTGCACTGTCTTTTTTGAGCCTTGTGGGTCAGGGGATTGAACTAATGCACTAGTGCCCCATTACTTCCTTATATACATTACGCATTATGTTTCACGTTGTGCATGTTTTGCACTTTCTTTTGACATGAGCCAACGCTTCATTTCAAACGATACATATAAATATCACCAATATCGCTGCGGGCATCGCTCCACACAACGCTTAATTGTCCCGATTCGGATTCGATAACATAAGGCGGTTGCTGCACGCCGTCCGCCGTGCATAGAGGAATTCCGTTTTCAGTCCAAAGTGCTTTCCCCTCTAAATTGATTTTCTGCCCATAGATAGCATCATTGCTCTCGTCACCATAATCTTCTCGAAAATCGAGCCACGCAACAAAAAACTCGTTTTCACCACAGCGGGTCAAGAACGGTTTGTCTTGATAGCCGCCAGCGACACACAGCGGGATTCCGTTGCGTTTCCACCGGGGGATTCCATTGGCATCAATCCGCTGGGCATAAAGATCCGAAAAGACATCCCGCTCGTCTCGCCAGACGGCTACCACTCCCCCGTGCCCGTCGCTCGTAATTGTCCGATTTTTTTGAACTCCCTCTGCATTGCAAATCGGCACACCATTCGCCTCCCAAACCTTGTTTCCCACTGGGTCTATCCGCTGCGCATAAAAATCATCGTTGATAAAATTCTCATAGATTTGCCAGACGACGATAAGTCCACCCCGTCCATCACTCACAGCACGGGGTTCACCTTGTAATCCTTCCATAGGTGAAACAACCGTTGGTGCCTGCCAAACGTGTTTACCGTCCATGCCTATGCGATGTGCCATGATATCCCACTGCTCGTAACCAATGACCTCCCACCAGACAACGTAAAAACTATCTGCATCGCCAGAAACCAACCGGGGAGTGCTCTGAAGTGCTTCGGAAGGGAAGACTGGTACACCATCAAGTTGCCACATCGGTTGACCGTTTCCATCAATTCGCTGAACATAGAGATCATGTAAGTCGGGGTCTCGACGCCGGTCTTTCCAAACGATAACTGCTCCACCTGATCCATCACTTAGCATTTCTATATCAGATTGGTCAGCCGGGTGTGTACATACGGGAACACCCCCATCAGGCATCAGTTTATTTCCTGACAGATCGATTGTTTGAGCGTAGACATCCCAATTCCCTGGTGCACGTTGATCCGTCCAAGCAATGATTATCCGATCGTCATTACGCACCAGTCGCAGCCATCGCTGATCTCGCCTTTTCTCGCAAATTGGCACGCCGTCCTCAGCCCATAACGGGATACCATCGGAGTTAAGCCGTTGAGCGTAAACCTCCCAATCCTTGCCAGTACGGAAGTCCTCCCAGATAACAACCGTTCCCCCAACACCATCACTGACTCCGCGCGGTGCAAATTGACCTTGATAGGCAATTGCGATGGGGATGTTCTCTGAAGCACCCGCTAGCATAGAACCAAACACAAGAGGCGCGCTGAATAACATCAACCAGAAACGTGTCCGTTTCATGTTTTGCTCACATCCGTATCGTGTTAAGCGCAATCACCGTGTGCAGCAAGGGTAAACTGGCGGATTTGAAAAACTGCCTTAGGATACACCAATCTACTGAGGCGAATTTGCGGTCAGATCGTCACTCGTTATTGTCGAACACCAGAATTTTTCTATGTACGCGATGATTAGTTGTGTTCCTTCTTCGTGACTGACATAAGGGGGCTTGAACGGATTGTACATTGCGTCAGTGAGATCTCGAACCAATGCAACGTTGAACTGCCTTGACTGAACCATCGCTTTAATCGCGAAGGATCTGCCTAGTACGCACATATTGGTGTGGACGCCCATGTAGAGTAGATTCTTAATCCCCTTTTGCTTGAGGATGTTATACACCTCTTGGCCGTTGTCGCTGATGGCGTCCCCATCTTTAATTTCAATTGCTGGGTGTTGACAGTGCCACGCTTTGAAACTGTTTTCCTCGCCAGTATCCGAACCGCCGTCCGATGAATCAACCGGTTGGGGTGGATCTGGATGCTCAATAGGATCAGGCATTTCTACGTGCGGGACATCAAGTACCCAAGCCCTCGCAGGGTGTCCATCGTAGAAATCCATCGTATCTGACGGTGCGTGAATAATCTGTATCCCTCGATCTCTAGCGGTATTAATTACAGCATTCATTCGTGGCGCCATGATATCGACACGCTCTGTTGCCCCCCATGACCAGTGTTTGTTCCACATATCCACGATAATAATTGCTGTTTCGGCTGGTTGCCAGAGAACCTCTTCTTCGACAACCCGCCAGCCGTTGCGCCCGGTCGTCTTAGGCGTTTGCCGAAGGGTTGTCAATTGCAGTGCATTATCATTAGTAAACCCGCTCGCTCCAGATATGATGAGTGGGATGTTGGCTATCATTGTGTCTCCTCCGTGCTTCCCTGTTTTGTACTTTCTTTATCTATGAGTCCAACAGATTAGGGCTTCTAGCCCGCCTGCACCAATGAACCAATAAACTAATGAACAAATGGTTTTTACGTTTCACGCATCACGTTTCACGCGCTTATCGTTTTGCGCTTTCTTTTGAGATGAATCTTTCACGATATTCCTCTCGCCATGAATGTTGCATACACCTTTGTGGTCTTAACCAGATCTGATACGCTGACCCGCTCGTTCATACCGTGTGCCCCCTGTCCATTGGGCCCATAACCGACGCCGGGCAGTCCACCTTCTTCAACAAAGAAATGCAAATCAGTAAAGCCACTTGTTGTGCTAAACTTAATCGGTTGACGACGTATGCTACGCACCGCTCGCGCAAACGCTTGGGGAAAATGATGTTCTGGCTCCACAACGCACGGGTCAATCCTCAGTATCGAGGTTACATCTACCTTCATTTCCGCATCGGATTGACAGACCTCCTGAATCGCCCCACGCAGCTCCGCTTCCGACGTTGCTAGGCGCTCGTTGGGGAGGATTCTCCGATCTATGGAGAAGGTTGTCTGCGCAGGAACGGTATTGACCTTATCGCCCTCCGTGCCGTGAAAGATGCCGCCGATGTTAAGTGTAGGGTATCGGTCATCACCCGAAAAGGTTTTGAAGACACGATCTGACGCTTTCAACTGCTGCTTTAAGGGTTGAATCCCCGTGACGAGAGCCGCTGCCTTTTCAAATGCATTCAATCCCTTGTCTGGATTGGCGGCATGTGCTGCTTTGCCATGAACTTTCACTTCCAGCCACAACACGCCGTTGTGACCCACACCTACGTTGAGAACGGATCCGCCCTCGCAATTGACAACATAATCTGCTTGAACCAATCCGTTACGTGCGACGTATCCTGCACCTAACTCACCACCGGTTTCTTCGTCGCAGGTGAGCGAACACTCGATATTGAAAGCGGGTTGGACACCGTTCTCCTGCAGCGCTGCCATTGCAAATAGCAGTGCAGCGATGGAGTCCTTCATGTCGTCTGCACCCCTACCGTAGAGCCAATCCCCGACAATTTCTGGCTTAAACGGATCGATGCGCCAATCGCCGGAGACCGGAACAACATCGTAGTGAGCATTGAAATGAACGGTCTTTTCTGCCCCAACGTCCCACCTCGCGATCAGGTTCATGCGCGGATAATCGTCTGCGTGTGGCACAACTGTCTGCGCTTCGGCTTGAGGGACCGGCACAATCTTTGTACTCATGCCGAGTGCCTCGCACCGTTCCTGAAGCAGCTGTACAATTTCTGCATAGTTTGTGCCGGGCGGGTTCACAGTCGGAATCCTGACCAATTCTTTCAATGAATCGCAAAGTTGTGTCTTGCCTTTTTCAATATAGTTATATATCTTCTCCATAATCACTTCCTTTGTGGTCTCGCAGCGAGTGAATTGGATACTTTACTCTATAATTTCTGTTACAACTCCCATGCCAATCTTTACTTCCATCTTCTTGATTTCGAAGCGTGTGCCGATTGATAGTGCCATTGGTACATCAAGCGAAATTTGCACGGTTGTATGTTCTCCCGGATTGACAATCGCAACCTCGGACGAAAGGTGGAGATGTCCTGTAACGTCAATTGTCCAGAGGTGAATCTCCGGTTTGTCGTTCCCAACAAGGGGGATATGTGTTCCGCACTCCTCTTGGGTCATCACGTAAACCGCCGCCGCAAATTCGGTGTGTGACTTGATGCTCTTTGGTTGTGAAACAACTTGCCCCGGCGTAATCCACCCCATTTCCGCATCAACTTGGACCTCGTCTTCTGCACTCTCAGTCGCATCACTGTGTCGCAAACCGACGCAACGGGTCTTAATACGATCCCCTTTGCCGACGACATCAACCGGATGTCCAACCGCCAGACCACCCTGTACTGCCCCACCGTATAGCGTCGAAGTGCCTTTGGGGTTGTCAACTACTTTGCGGATCGGCATCAGCAACGGCAGTTCAAGTGGATTCAGCGGTTGCGGCATACAACGATTCATCGCGAAGATCAGATCAATAATCGGTTTCCAATGATCCGAATTAAGATTTTGCCCCTTATAGTTACACGCCTTCTCCGCATCGCCAACAATGATAGGTGACTCTTCCGCCGCATAACCGCAATCCGTAAGTATCTCACGAATCTCCATCTCACAGATTTCGATTAATTCTGGATCCTTGACCTTCTCTGCTTTGTTCAAAAAGGTGACAACCGTAGGGACGCGAACTTGACTCGCAAGCCGGATCTCAGCTTCGGCTTCCCTCGTTACGCCATCAACGGCGCTCACCACCAAAATCGCCCCACGAATCTCCGGTGAACCACCTATCAACATCTTGATGTTATCCCCATGACTCATGCCATCAAGATGTGTGTAATGTCTACCACTTGTTTCATAATCAACTACTTTATAACTAACGTAAGTTTGTAGTCCTATTGAGTGATGTGTAGGTTGCTGCGCTTCAAAATCAGCCGCATCCATCTGTGTGGAGCCAATCCGTGAGACCACCTTGATTATTCCGGCAGCTAGCATCGTTTTGCCGTGTCCCACCCCGCCGAGTGTGCAGATTGTCAACCCTTGATGTCGATATTGCCTTTTTTCATCCATCGCTTTCCTCTCTGACGGAAATGTAGTAAGTAATGCATCAAACACAATCGGGGATTCAGCCCCTATAGATCTGTGAACTTACTGCCCACCTACTCACTGCTCCAGCGTTAAGATTGGATTGAAAGATGGCATATCGTATTGTACCACAGAGGGTAAAGTCCATCAAAAGAAAAATAAGATTCAGCAAATCTTCAGGGAATCTATCCAGATTTGCAGTGGTCCATATGATAGTAGACACCCGGAGTTAGTTCTGCCTGCCACCGGCTAAAACCTCAGCAGCCGGTGAGATCTTATTCCGAACCTGATAAGGGCACCGTCCCTCTAGCTATTATAGAATTAATCCGGATTCGATAAAAAAACTTGAGAACTCCCAGTAGGAATTTGTGTCTATATTATAATACATCTGTATTTATATGATAATTATAATGTGAGGAATGTGATCGGATTAGAGCCCGTTGACAACTTGAATCGAATCGTGTAAAATAGCCCTACCAATGTTTTCCGCCACCCTCTAATTTTCAATGGATGGCAACTTAAGATGAAAATAATATATGCCCTGTAGGTCAATATTCACATTTCGATACAACAACATGACTGTTGATTGAGGAGACGGTTCAGTCCGAACGGAGCGTTATCAATGAAAACCTTGCAAATTATCTTTTCCTGTTTGATTCTATTGGTTGGGCAGGTTTTACTAAGTGACGCCAAAACTCCTAAACCAGTGATTATTCCTGCTCCGGCTGGCGTAAATACTAGTTGGGGACATTCCGTTGATGTCAGTGGGAAGACTCTCATCGCCGGGTACACCTCGTATACCGGAAATAAGGGCGGTGTCTTTATCCTTGAACAGAATGGCAAGAGGTGGGAGGTTTTGAATCACTTTAGGACACAAGATGATGTTATGAGGGATTGGTTTGGACACGCTGTTGCTATCAGTAGTAACACCGCTGTCATTAGTGCTTACGAATTTGGTGGTCAAAAGGTAGTTGCCGGCTGGGTTTTGGGAGGTGGTCCTGGAAGAGTCTATACCTACCGTCGAGGAACCGGAGGTTTTATTCCGGTGCAAAACTTCAAAGCCGCCGATGCCCAAAACGAAGACCGGTTCGGATATGCTGTTGACCTCAGTGGAGACAATCTCCTCGCTATTGGATCCCCCTATCATGACGAGCAAAAAGGGGCCGTATATGTTTACGTGCAGGAAGGAGGTACGTGGGAACAAAAAGCCAAACTCCAGGCAGACGACGCAGCACCGAGAGCTCGGTTAGGGTGGGATGTCGGTGTTGATGGAGACACTATCATTGCCGGTGCACCGCTCACTGCTGCACCCGAGAGGAACTCCGGTGCTGCTTATGTTTTTAAGCGGCACGGAGACGATTGGGTACAGGTGGCAAAGTTGACCCCTGAAGACGGGGATGGCGGTGATGCTTTTGGTTTTTCTGTTGATGTCAGCAAGAATCGCGTTATTGTCGGAGCCAGTAGAGATGAGAATGATGCGAAGAAACGCGGTTCCGGCTCCGCGTATATCTTTAGCAGTGTCGCGGATGTCTATACACAGGAAGCCAAATTGAATGCTAAGGATCTTCAGGAAGATGCCGGTTTCGGGGTAACGGTTGCGATTGATATCAACCGTGCCCTTGTCGGCGCGCCTACGACTGATACGAAAGTAGGTAACGATTCCGGTGCAGCTTATGCTTTTTTGAAGGTCGGTGCCGACTGGGTATTACAGGCGACAATCATACCTAAACAAATGCTGGACCAAGCTCGAGGTCAAAATCTAACTAGCGGCGATAACATGGGCAGTGCCGTTGCCATTGATGGGGTATTAGGACGAAACTTCAACTTCGCTGCTATCGGCGTACGGTGGGCTGTCACTGCTAACGGCGTTGATGCAGGTTCCGTGTATGTCTTTGATACCGAAGATGAAGCAAGTCTTAATCTGCCGTTGTCCGTCGAGCCGCGCGGTGACTTGGCGCTGACCATATTTGGGGACATCAAACGGACCGCGTTGCTTCAAAACTTTCCTAACCCGTTTAACCCCGAAACATGGATACCTTACACGCTAGAGGAGGATGCGGACGTGAGCATTCGTATCTATAATATCCAAGGCAAGCTAGTCCATCAGTTGGACATTAGTCAGCAGCTAGCGGGCAGCTATCTCAATAGAGAGACTGCTGCCTATTGGAATGGTAAGGACCGGTTGGGCGAGTCAGTTTCAAGTGGTATCTATTTTTATACGCTCAAAGCAGATGTGTTTTCAGAGACCCGCCGTATGGTTATCCTAAAATAGTATCAAATGACCCTATGATGGTTGTAACCCTGATGAATAGGGGGTTTCAGCCATCACTGATGAGCGGGTTGA
>JAGWBT010000067.1:2578-17620 GCA_021295755.1 Candidatus Poribacteria bacterium | reverse complement strand
TCTTCGTTGAAAACGCCTGTGAACTCTACGCCCATCGACTACAGATGGCGGAGACGGTTGTGGAACGTGCGGCATAGTATATGATAAGCGAGACTGTTGCCAATGACGACATTAACGAAATAGATATTTGCATCCTTGGCGGTTTATACCAGTGTTTTTAAGCGTGAAAACTTTCTGTCACTGATATAAATCGTTCTTTAACTGACGGAGCCAATTCATGCCAAGAGTTCTTCCTAATAATCGACTGATTCGCTTGACGAAGGCCACCAATTCACAGATAGATTATTGGAAAGAGGGCGTATCTCTTGAGAAGGATTCTGGACGAACGATACCCGAGTTGATAAACAAAGCTGCTGCAGATCGATGGTATTTTGCCTATGAACATCGACATAATGCAAATAAATTGCTAAACTCTAAACCTCCTCTCTATCGAAGTGCCATAAGTCGATACTATTATGCGATGTATCACGCAATGCGAGCGTGCGTTTTTGTTTTTCATGGAGGTGATGATCACCAAGAACACGGGAAACTCCCGCTACACATACCGGGCGATTTTCCTCCTGGGCCGAACTGGCAAAATATGTTAAGAATTGCTCGTGTACTTAGAAATCGTGCAGATTATGAACCATATCCAAAGTCGAATATGGCGTGGAAACAAGACGCTTCCGATCTTAAAACAGACGCGGATTTATTCCTGTCCACAGCTCGTGCTTACCTACAAAGCAAGGGATGCATATTATGATACAATTACAACTCCCGATAGATACAGAGACTTTTATTCAAAACCGATTCTCTGCAGTCGGAATTGAAATACAGTTAATTGAAAGGAAGGACTATCCAGGGGAAAGGATTTTCGTTGTACATACCACTGAAGATGACTTCGACAGGGCTGCGAGAGTTGGTAATACCCTTGATCGTGAACTTGCAGCGCAAGGATTTGATGGTTTCGTGGCGGTGCGTAAGGTTGAACGAGAAGTAAAAAGCGTGGTGACTCATATTAAAGATGGAGTTCAGAATCCGAAAATCACAAAACTTGTCCAACTTCTGATAGCTCGATCTCGGACATCGGAAGCACAACCAAGTTTAGATTACGTTTCTGATACAGCTCAAAGTATATTAACGGCTATCACACCTCGGCACCATCTAATTTTTGGCAGGCGAGGTACAGGTAAGACAGCCCTTATGCTCGAAGCAAAACACCGCGTCGAGAGCAAAGGCTATCTGACCTCTTGGATCAACATTCATACACATAGCAGAGAATCTGCTGAGAGAATATTTGTGTGGATCTGTCTAGATGTGTGCGAACAGATGCAAATTTTCTATTCACAAAAAGAAAGCATACCTCGGAGCCTAACCTTAATCTCAAAATTGCGGGATGATACTGATAGCCTGCTTGCAAAACAAGAAATTTCTGCTGATGAGGTAGGTAGGCTCGTACCCTATATGCAAAGAATCATTCGTCGATTCGCTGATACAAATGCAACTCAGTTTTACATCTTCCTAGATGACCTGCACTATTTACCTAGCGCAGAACAACCCAAACTTCTTGATTTAGTCCACAGTGCGGTGCGTGATTCTGATGCGTGGCTTAAAGTCACGGGAATTAGACATCTCACACGCTGGTTTCAAGCAAAGCCTCCCCTCGGTCTGCAAACCGGGCACGACGCGGATCACATTGATTTGGATGTGACATTGGAAAAACCTTCACAAGCCAAGAACTTCCTTGAGGAAGTCTTTTTGAGCTACGCTCAGCACGTTGAAATTTCATCGTTGTCAAGTATCTTATCCTCTAAAGCACTTGATCGACTCGTCCTCGCGTCTGGAGCAGTACCGCGCGACTATCTCACTTTAAGTGCCAACGCAATAAATCAAGCGCGAACAAGAGAAAAGGCTCGAGTCGTTGGTGTCCAAGATGTTGGAAGGTCTGCTAGTCAGATAGCAGAGGTCAAAATATCGGAACTAGAGGAGGACGGTGCTTCAACCGAAGGCATGTCAAATAGAATCAAAGGTCTCGACCAGATTCTAAGATTTTGTAAAGAAAAAAATTGCACTTTTTTCCGTATTGACTTTCGGGACAGAGACGACCATTCTGAAGAATATCGTATAATCAGAGAACTTATGGATGGGAGGCTTATTCATTTGGTTCGTGCAAGCCTGTCTGATATACGGGAGCAGGGACGCAAATATGAAGTATACATGCTAGATCTGAGTCAGTTTTCATCAGAGAGATTTAAGTTGCGGATAAAGACCCTCGACTTTGAGAAAGGGTATATTATTTTTAGGGAGACAGGAACTAAGAAGAAGCCAACGATCGGCGATACTTCAGTACGATTACTGGGTATCTTGCGACGTGGACCATTATTTAAGTTGGAGCAACTTTCTGATGTGATATAATGAAGGGACAGATTTACAATGCAACGCCATGTAGTCGGAAAAGTTGACGATTTGCCCCCCGGTGAGCGGAAAATTGTACAGGTGGGAGGCAAGGGAGGGATCGGTGTGTTCAACGTAGATGGCACGTTTCACGCACTAAGAAACATGTGTCCCCACAAAGGGGGTCCCCTTTGCCAAGGACGACTTCGACCGCACGTCATTTCCGACGAAACCTATCACACCGATTTTGAACGTGAAGGTGAGATTATCAAATGTTCTTGGCATCAATGGGAATTTGATATCAAAACCGGAACGGCACTTTATGATTCACGTATGCGCGTCAAGACCTACCCTGTCACTGTCGACGGGGATGAAATTGTCTTATATCTAGATTAGACCTGTAGGAAATCTATTTACTCCAACTAAGGCACGCACAATAGAAAGGATTACACATGTCTGAGAAAATACAAAAAACAGATGCTGAATGGCAGCAGCAACTAACCCCAGAGCAGTATTATGTGACTCGGCAAAAAGGCACGGAACACGCCTTCACCGGTAAATATAATAACGCTAAAGGGAACGGGGTGTACCGATGTGTCTGCTGTGGCGCTGACCTATTCAGTTCAGAAACCAAGTTTGATTCTGGCACAGGTTGGCCCAGCTTTTGGGCACCGATTTCCGAGGATAGCATTGAAACGGAAACCGATCCCAGTTATGGTATGATCAGGACGGAGGCTATGTGCGATCGATGCGATGCACACCTTGGTCATATTTTTAACGATGGTCCTCCACCCACAGGACTCCGTTACTGCATGAATTCCGCTGCGCTTGACTTCGTTGAAAAAGAGGAAGAGTAGGATAAAAGAGAGGCTTGGCGGAGGAAATTTTCTTGTCCCCTCGTCTTTACCCTCACAATTTTGTAAACTTAGGCAAGCCATTTTCCGTTTGGAGCGGTTATAAATGTTAAAGTTCTATCACTCCCTTGGAACATGATGTAAGGAGATTTCAAATATGAAGCGAGTAGATATGTTATCTACAGTTGTTCTACTACTATTTATGACAATTGCTATTGCCCGTCCTGTATCAGCGGGACCTGGGACAACTGCTGCTCCAATCCTCAAGCTCGGTGGTGGCACGCGGGCTGCTGCATTAGGCGATGCATTTTCCGCAATTAATAACGATGTTACAGCCGCTTTATGGAATCCGAGCGGTCTTGGCATCATGGAAAGGAAACAAGCTGCGATTTCGTATGTGGATCGCGCTCAACTTTTCGGAGAGGCAGGAGAGGGGTTGTACTATGCTTTCTTCGCCGGCGCTTTGCCGCTCGGCGAGGCAGGAACACTCGGTACTATGCTTCAGCTCGAAGGACAGGGGACGATCGATGTAACAATCGATTCCCCGGAGCCGATACGGACCGAAAACCTGGGAACAAACTGGGTGTGGACAGTCTCTTATGCGGATAAATTGGCAGAGAGACTGTTAGGAGGAATCAGCGGCAAAGTTATCTCCCTAAAACTGGGAGAAGTTGGCGCACGGGCGTACGCCGTAGATCTCGGCTTGCAATACGACCTACCCTTAACACAGATTCCCATTCAAGTCGGTGCAGCTGTACAGAACTGGGGAACACGGATACATTTCATAGATGAAAATCAGAGTGACCCACTTCCGCGCATCTTTAGATTTGGAACGGCGGTATCGTTCTATAATCAGGGCAACCACCACATAAGGTTGATTGGCGATCTGACTGCATCTATCGATCAGTTGAGAAAGGATGAGGACGAATTAAAGATGGAGCTGGCTCGACAAATAAGTAATGAACAGGGACCAACGGAGGAACAGGAACAGGAACCTGAATTCACATCTGAAGAACTTGCAAGCGCGCGCTCGGAACGAGGAATTGGCGTGTACGCTTTGGAATGGAGGCACCTGCAGAAAAGTATTGGACTCGAATATTGGCTGGGAAGTTTCTTGGCGCTCCGTGTTGGCTACAAGGAAGAACCCGGTATCGATCTACTTAACTTCACTGACCATTTGACCTACGGCTTAGGGGTTCGGCTGCTCAACTATCAACTTGATTTTGCACAACTTCCCGGCGGCGGTCCAGAGCAGCAGCGTCTAAATGTCTTCGCTCTCATCCTACAATTCTAAGCGTTCCCGAAGTTACCGCTTCAGGTTGGGTCCGATAAAACCTGTAACCAACTACAAAGGAAAAAGAATGAAACATATATGCCGGATCTTGTTCGTGGTGCTTCTAGGTATTGAGATTTCCGCACAGATGGGAATTGCGTCACAGGGATCTACCGCTGAATACTCCTCCCAAGTTTTACCTCTCTTGGAAAAATCGCTACAAACTTCTCGGAGCACATCTTTTCGACTAACCTCTATGGTGGGCACGCAAATACTGCTGACCGATCAAAGTGAAAGTCCAGCTATCGAGAAACATCAGGGACCGCTGAATCTGGAACCGCCAAAATCTCCAACTAAAGCCTTCCTGTACTCGGCACTTGCCCCCGGTTCAGGTCAACTTTACATCGGTGCAAAGCGTGGCTATCTCCAGATTGCGGCGGAGGTGGGGTTGCTTGCCGCCTATTTCGTTACACACAGCAACGCGCAAACCCTTCGGGAGGATTATAGAGACTCGGTGAGAGATAACATTGTTTTTGAAGGACCTACAAGAATCGATTACTGGGACCCTATCGAAGACTTTGAGCATGCAACACAATATGAAAACTGGAATCATCCGTATGATTCGGAAGCTACGCGAGCACGCACAGGAAAATGGTATTGGAAACGAGATGGGGAGGCGTTCAAGGACCGCCCTGCAAAGGAAGTACCTGCCTCCGAAGCACGTTTAGAAGCCTTTGAAATGCGGATGGATGCCAATGACAAATTCCAGTTAGCAAAGACTTTTCTGGGAATTG
The DNA here is from genome assembly GCA_021295755.1 of Candidatus Poribacteria bacterium. Lineage (NCBI taxonomy): Bacteria > Candidatus Poribacteria > Candidatus Poribacteria bacterium. Next base: position 12,326 of record JAGWBT010000067.1, on the reverse strand, counting down.
CACTTCTAAATCACGTTGTCAGTGCAATCGACGCCCGCATTGCTGCGAAAAGCTATAATAAAAAGCACAGTTCCTTGGGATTGGACCTGCAAACAAGTTTTTCTCTCCAGAACGTCCAGAGCCAGTTGGTACTGCAGAAACGATTTTGAGAGATATTTTCTCAGAAGTTGCCTCAGAAGAATAGGTTAGTGCAACTTACTCTGCTGCTTTTTGATAGAGTGCCACTGCCCCGAATTCGTAGCTAGCAGCAGTATCCGGAAGTTCCTCCAGATAGACTGTAAACCGCACTGGCAACCCGTTTTTTGGCATCTTTTCTTTCCAATAAGTCGCGTAAGCCTGTGCATAGGCTTGGCGGATACGCTCCTTTTCCGCTGCGTAACCCTCCGGCTCGACCAACGGATGGGGTTCTTTAGGTGCCGCGCCAAAGGAATGAACCTCCAAGAAATCCAGTTCCGCTAAAGAATCGCAAATCCCCGCCTCACGCACGTACATTTCCCACGTGTCAAAAATACGCGGTATTTCCTTTGCCGGATCCATACGCGCCACGTTGTCTAACTCTAATTCGTTGGTCGCCGCAAGTGCACCGGTCATGCCAACAAAGCGGATTTTCAGGTCACCATTATCAAGCGTTTCAACAACCAAATCCGAAAAAACGTCGTTGGTTTTCTTACGGTAGTAGGTCACGCGTCCTCTTTGTTTAACTTCCCAGTCCATTTTCTCCTCCAATTTTTCTTTCTCTAAAAAAACTTCGGCTTACTCCCCTGCTGCAGCTTGTTGGGATGCCGCCTCCAGACGTAACCCCCTCGGGATAATCAGGCGGTCTAGACCGTCAAAGCATACCTGAACCAAAATCGCCAGCAATGCCGCCGGGATAGCTCCCTGCAAGATAACCTTGGCATCGTTAAGCGCAAGCCCGCTGATGATCGGTTCGCCGAGCCCGCCTGCTCCGATAAGTGCAGCGAGCGTAGCCGTTCCAACATTGATTATGACACTTGTTTTGATACCCGCAAGAATCGTCCGCGATGCCATCGGTAAGTACAGTTTCGTGAGTTGGGCAGTAGGCTCGAGACCCAACGCAGCCGCAGATTCCCTCAACGGTGTCGGAATGTTCTGAAGCCCAGTGGCAGTGTTCCTAACGATTGGCAAAAGACTGTAGAGAAAAAGTGCGACAATCGCTGTCGTTGGACTTATGCCGAGCATCGGCACCGGCACAAGCAGCGCGAGCAGTGCTAGTGATGGTATGGTTTGCATGACCCCCGGTACCCCAATAATGACTTGGCCAAGTATTCCGGGGCGGCTAGCACGTATACCGAGCGGAATACTGACCACAATCGCAATCACCATTGAAATACCAACGAGCATCAAATGTCGCCCTATCCACCGTGCCAGTTTGGACACAAAGGACTCAGAGGTGACTTCTACCGCTCTGTGCTCTACTCCGCTGAAGTAGAGTGAGGCGGCGGCTGTGAAGTTGTTTGTACGTTCGGCTTCGGCGTTCAATCGCGTCATCAACTCTTCATCAATGGCACCTTCAACTGTGCGAATCGCGTCGATAGCTGCTGGGTCGGTGTCCAACCGGTAAAGGAAGACGGCGTTGTACTTTGGGAAGAAATGCAGATCATCCTCCAGCACGGTCAAATCGTATTCAACGAGTTTGGCATCGGTGGAGTAGGCATCCATGAGATCAATCTCACCGCTGTTCAGAGCGACGTACGCTAGGGCGTGTTCCATCCCGCGTGGTCTAAGCTGCAAGCCGTAACGCTGACTCAACGGTGTCCAACCGTCCGCGCGTTCCAAAAACTCATGCGTAAATCCCACCTTGAGATTTGGGTGGTCCTGCAGGTCTGAAATTTTATGTATGTTCAGAGAATCGCTATGTGCTCGGCGCATGGCAAACGCGTAGGTGTTGTTGAAGCCCAATTCACCTGTCATGCCGATGCCGTGTTCAGCGAGTGCACTCCGCATCTGCTCGGATGTTAAGGGAGTTGCCGATTTCAGAATCGTCTCTTGGATTGTACCGGTGTAGTCGGGATACATGGCGATGTCACCGCTTTTCAGTGCCTCCCACACGATAATCGTGCCGCCCATCCCCTGCTTAAATTCCACATGATAACCCACATCTTCCAGCAATTTCTTTGCTATCTCGCCCAAGACATAAGACTCCGTAAATCGCTTGGAGCCAACATCAATTGTTTGGGCATCAGTAGAAGGCAGAGTATAGGTCAACAGAAGCACAGAGAGTGTGCAAAACGTGATGCCTGAAACGTGATGCCTGAAACGAGGAATACTTTGCCGCTTCCTAGTTGGTTCTTGTTGTCTTTTCATCTTTTTTACACCCTACCTTACAGTTGGACTAGACTCCGTTGTGCGGTGATGAATTCCGAGACGAAATCGTCAGCCGGTCGCTCTCGGAGGTCATCAAGCGTTCCCTGTTGGAGGATGCGCCCCTCACGCATGAGGACGATGCTATCTCCGATATAACCGGCTTCTGCCATATCATGGGTGACGAGGATGACGGTTTTACCGAGACTGCTGAAAATCTCTTTCAACTCTGTTTGCAGGGAGGCACGCACCATCGGGTCTAACGCTCCAAGCGGCTCATCAAGCAGCAGAACGTCGGGGTCCAGAGCAAGTGCCCGCATCAAACTGACGCGCTGACGCTGCCCGCCCGAAAGTTCAACGGCATAACGAGCAAGTCCTTCCTGCGGAAAACGCGTCAATTCACACAGTTCATCCAACTTCGTCTGAATTGCGTCTGCTGGAACGGTGGGTTGGAGATGCCGTGCCATGAGGGTCACATTTTGAGCAGCGGTCAGATGCGGAAATAGTCCCCCATCCTGAATCACGTAACCCATCCGACGCCGTAACGCAAGGATATTATTCTGTGAAACTGGCTTCCCTTCAAATTCGATTTCCCCGGAGGTTGGCGTTAACAAGCCTATAATTAGCCGTAGAATAGTGGATTTGCCACAACCGCTCGGACCGATTAACACCGTTGTTTGCCCCGCTGCGACCTGCAGGTTGGTCGAATGGAGAGCGACAACATCGCCAAAACGCATCTCGACCTCCCGCAGTGCAATTTTGCTTTCGTTCATACGCTTATCCTCCTCCGGTTTTGCGAAACAGCCCCACCGCAAACCACCCACGCTCATCAAGCCAATACTCCTGCATCTTCAGCCCCACTTCGTCACAAAGAGAACCAAACCCTTTAAGCGTATACTTGTAGCTGTTTTCCGTATGGATATACTCACCCTCTTCAAAATCGAACCTTTGCCCAAGACCGTCCACGTAAACCTGCTGAACACACCGACTTATCAGGCGCATTTCGATACGGGAATGTTCCTCAACAAACGGCGCGTAATGATCGAACAGATCGAGCTTGAAGTCTCCGCCCAATTCGCCGTTAATTCGCACCAACAGGTTTTTGTTGAACTCAGCCGTTACCCCTGCCTTATCGTTGTAAGCGTCGAAAAGCACTTGATGGTCTTTCACCAGATCAAATCCTATCAGCAGGCGGTCAGCCTCACACATTTGACAGCGAATCCGTCCGATGAAGTCAATCGCTGCCTCCGGCTCAAAGTTTCCGATGTTGCTACCGAGGAATAGAAAAAGACGGGATTGGCCGTCCTCTTTGGGTAAAAGCCGGAGCGCATCACTGTGCTCCGCAGCAATCGCTGTAATCGATAACGATTCGTACTCATTTTTGAGGGCAATCGACGATTCGATCAGAAAGTCTGTGGAAATATCGGTCGGTATGTAGTGGAGGTGGGGTTGATCTGCAAGAATTGCGTTAATAAGAACCCGTGTTTTGGCAGAACTCCCACTGCCAAGTTCCACGAGTTCCACTTCGCCGGTGATTGTTTTGATGATGTCCCGCGCGCCGTCTGTTAGGATTTTGTGCTCGGTTCGTGTTGGATAGTATTCGGGGAGTTTGCAGATCTGCTCGAAAAGCTGAGAACCGGGGGTGTCGTAAAAGAAGAGGGGCGGAATACTTTTTGGAGTCTTTTGAAATCCATCTGCAACCGCGTCTTTTAACGATTGCTGCAGATGGTGTTGGGGTGCCGTAATTAGGTTGACACCGTCTGGTAGCCCTTGTATTATCATCAGTTCGCCATAAGATGAAGTGATGAGCGCTGAGCTGTACCTGCATTTCAGGTCTTACTTAGCACCCATCAAATCTGATTGTTAGCTCAACTTGCACAGGTCCGGAACCCCGCCAATACATCTCGCCGATCTGGCGTATAGAAGTTACGCCACGTATTTCGGAGGAGACGTGAACGGGTCGTCCAGCAGCCGCCGCGCAATACCTTGCGGGTTTCAAACCAGGGTTCCGAATATTCCTTGTATGGGTCAATTTCAAAGCCCGGATAAGGGCGAAAAGGAGTGCTAGTCCACTCCCAGACATTACCAATCATCTGTCGACAGCCGAAGGCACTATCGCTTTTTGGGCACGCTCCCACATCAACGCAACCCATTGCATCCCAGTCGAGGTTGGCATGTTCTGGTGTTGGGGGTTCATTGCCCCAAGGGAAGCAACGTTTCTGTGAAGATAATCCGTCTCCTGCTGGGTTCGGTTCGGCAGCAGCCGCTGTCTCCCACTCGGTTTCGGTTGGAAGTCTGCGCTTCGCCCAACTGCAGTAGGCTTCAGCCTCATAATAATTGACATGAATGATTGGGAGATGTGGCTCAAGCGGCACCCATTTATCGAAATGCCGACGCAGCCAACCGTTATGTGATTTTTGCCAATAGACGGGCTCCGTTGCGTTTACAGACTCTCGCCACTCCCAGCCCTCTGCACTCCACAACTCCTTGCGAAGATAACCGTTATCCTCGGTAAACGTTGCGAACTCGGATTGAGTCACTGCGGCACGCGCAATAGCGAACGGCTCTATTTCGACCGGGTGTGCCCACTTCTCGTTGTCAAACACGAAGGGTTCGTCAGGTGTAGCACCCAACATCAACGTACCACCAGGGATCTGGGCATCACCCGGCAATGGACCGCCTCCGACATCGCGATGACCTTCAGGCACAGCAGAAAAGCGTGGCGGTGGGTATTCCAAAGTTTGTCGTGTATACGTGAACGCCTCATTGTGCATGTCTTCATGGTAAGTGGTATAGCGCACAAAATACGCAAATTCTTCACTCGGTTCCCCACGCTGAAGCTTGTCCAGAATCTGGTCCCGTACTTCTCGCATATACGCTAACGTTCCTTCACGAGAGGGCAACGGCAGGTCCCACCGTGTTTGATGAGGGATCGCAATCGAATCCCAAAGCGCGTCGGCATCATCACGGATCGGCTTCTCTTTGCATGTATCTCGCAGTACCCACTTCTCTTGGAACCATGCGACATGCCCAATCTCCCACAACAGCGGATTAACGATTGAAAGATATGGGCTCATTATCTGTTCATCGGTGAGATCTGCAACGATATCGAAGGTGCGCTGACGGGCGTCAATGACCCAGTCAGCGAGTGTTTTGGGGGTCATAGTTTTCCAACTTAACCTAGCATATTGCGGTGGGGCAAGTTGCTTTGAATCCCGATTTATCGGGGATGCCCCACCTACGGATTTCTATCATATCAAGTGTACGTTTTGTGGAATCGGTGGTTTACTTACCGTTGCCGCTAATTGCATCGACAACCCGCTCTGGCGTCATCGGTAGCTCCGTTATCCGGACACCAACGGCATCGGCGACGGCATTCGCCATCGTTGCCAAAGTGGGCGTAATCGGCGGCTCACCGACACCTTTCGCACCAAACGGTCCCTTGGGTGCTTCTACCTCAACGATGATTGATTCCACAGTAGGGAGGTCTGCGGTGGTCGGCACACGGTAATCGACGAAGCCCGGATTCACGCTGCCGTTCTCGTCATACTGCATCTCCTCCATGGTTGCCCAAGCGTAGCCTTGTACCGTGCCACCCTCGATCTGTCCCTCAACTGCCATCGGATTGATAGCAAAACCGACATCCTGTGAAGACGCCATCTTCAGCACCTTGATTCTGCCCGTCTCCGTATCGACCTCTACTTTAGCAATTTGTGCGGCAAGGGCAGGTGCTGTCGGTTGTCGTGCGAACGAACCTTTGCCAACGATGGGACCACCTGTTGTTGAGAGGCTATATGCAGCCAACTCGCCGAATCCAATCGATTTCGGTGGATCACCGACAACTGTGGTCACCTGTCCCCCATCCAGCTTGAGGTTATCAACCTCCGTATTCAACCGTTCAGCAGCAAGTTCAAGGATACGTTTGCGCGTATCCTCAGCCGCAATCTTGGCCGTGTTCCCCATCGTGAAGGTGACAACGCTACCGCCGGAACCTGTTGCATAAGGTGCCGAATCAGTATCACCACGGGTGATTGCAACCTGCTCGTAGGGGAGGGTCAACACTTCGGCAACGATCTGGGTAATCGCAGTATCAGTACCGCTGATATCCATCGAGCCGTGGAAGATTCGTGCACTTCCATCTTCGTGGATAGAGACAAACATCCCGCCCGGCCCACAACCATTTGTCCAGTCACCTATCGCAACGCCCCAACCCTGATTGGGACCTGTGGTTCGATTCCGCCAGTCAACGGCATCAGCGACCGCCTGCAAGGTTTCCTTGTAACCGACCTTTGGCTCACTAGCTCCACCACGTTGACCACCACCGGGGATGGGATCGCCCTCTTCACGCATGTTCTTGAGGCGAAATTCAACAGGATCCATGCCGAGTTTGCACGCAATGTCATCAAGTTGCGATTCGCCAGCGAAGGCAGCTTGCGGTGTCCCCGGTGCGCGATAAGCGGCAGTGCCTGATTTATTTGTGTAAACGCCATACGCGTCAACCTTTAGGTGCGGAATTTTATAGACACCCCGTACTCGAAGGGTACTGCCGATCGATGCACCCGACACGGAACCGGAATCCCAAAAGGCAAGCGCTTGACGGGCTAGGATTGTACCGTCGTTCTTGACACCTGTTTTTAGTGTGATTACGCACCCCGGTGCCGGCCGCCCATCGGTAAACTCCTCTTCACGGCTCATTTGAATCTTCACCGGACGACCTGTCTTCTGAGAGAGTAGAACCGCAGGAACGTGCGTGAGTGCGACGCCAAAACGTCCACCGAACCCGCCGCCCATTGTGGTCGCGATAACGTTCACCTGATTCAGCGGAATACCGAGCGTGCCCGCGATGCCGGATCGGATAGCGAAAGGACCTTGCGTGCTTGCCCACACGGTGACCTTGCCGGTAGAATCAACATCTGCAACGGAAACGTGTGGCTCCATGTAGGTTTGATGAACCCGTGGAATGACATACGTATCTTCCACAACCAGATCCGATTCAGCAAAGCCTTGTTCTACATCGCCAACTGCTGTGTGCGTTTCAGCGGAGACATTGTAGTAAACCTCATCTTCGATGGCTTCTAACTGTGCGTTTAACTCAGCAATCTCTGCACTGTGATCCTGAGAGTCATCTCGCTCAAGTCTTCGCAACTCAGTTCTAATCGCTCGACGGGCAGGGCTATCTTTCGTATCATCGCTGTGTAGACGTGGTGCGTCCGGCTTAATCGACTCGGTCACATCTTGAACAACAGGTAACACTTCGTAGCTGACCTGAATCAAGTCGGCAGCTTCCTCCGCAATGTCTGGATCGATTGCCGCAACGGCTGCAATCGGTTCGCCGAGATAGAGGACTTTGGCAGAAGCAAAGACCCGTCGTCCACTTTCGACGTCGTCTTGGGTGATGATAGCGCGTACACCGGGCAACTTTTCCGCTTCACTGGTGTCGATGCTAACAATCTTTGCATGTGGGTGTTTGCTACGAACAAATTTGCCGTAGAGCATACCGGGCAGATGCACATCAGCCCCGTATTGCGCTGCACCCGTTACCTTTTCAAGGGCATCGACTCTGGGGAGTCTTTTGCCAAGAACCGCATATTCTGACATGATTATACTCCTTTCTCTTGGTTCATCGGTTTATTGGTTCGTTAGTTCATTGGTTCATTACTATACACGCATCCTCCTGCTGAGGTATTGTAGACCGGCAAGATACCCAATCTACGGGTATAGGGATCAATTTTATCGCGCTGCACATAACTAAGCAACTTGCGTTATTATAACGCATTGTATGGTCCGAGGAAACGCTCACCGTCAAAATGGATTAGATGTGATGGGGCATCAGCTACCCACACTTCTGTTTCCCACGCAATTTCGCCGAGATACCTTCCCATGATGGCGCGGTTTGGGAAGGCACTCACATAAACCAACTGAGGTTTTGATTCGGCAAAAAGATTGCTGAGTTCGTCATGCCGCTCGCCATCAACGGGACCGTGACTGGTAACTGACTCGATCAAGAGCAGCCAATTCTTCTCGGTATAATACAGCACGACATCAGGCATCTTGCCGTGTGAATCCACACGGACACCTAATTTAGCTAGCAGGTCTTCATCAAAGTACCCCCACTTGTCTTCAGTGTCGCCAACATAAACCAGCACACTACCCGGTGCGAAACGTGGAGCGAAGTTTTCAATGATGTCTCGAATCAGTTCGCTATGCTCACTGGGGCTAAGAGTGATTTTCTTCCCCGGTGAAATCTCAACCGGAACACGATTCTGCTCCCGTTCCCTAGCATAGCGAGTTACCAGAGTTTCACGCTCAACCAGATAGGTTGCCAAAGCGTCATGCCATGCGGGTGTGTTGAAGATGCGTAGCAGAGCCAGTGCAGTGGGTCCAATTTGATAGACAGTCTTTGGACTATTTACCGGGCGATCTGGCCTATCCGGGTTATAAAGTGCAATCCCGGCATCGCGGAATTGATGCATCGTTTGACGGCGAATTGTTTCGCGGGTATTTGGTGCATATTCCTTGTCGTAGTGCTCTCGTACCCAATCTATGATTGGTGTGATACCCATAAGTGGGTTTTCAGTATCAGTCCAGGTTTTACGCGGCGTGAGGTTCAGTAACGCTAGCAAACAGAGAGCAGAACGCTCATTTTGTTGTGCCCGTGGTAGCCCCAGCGAAACGATGATCTGATGAGCAGCTTCGATGTAATCGTCCTTGTTGTTCATCAGGCTAAAGTCTCTAGCTTGGTGTCAATCATGGTCTGCGTGAGTTGCCCTTGTGCCATTGCCCATTTACCAATTTCAATTAGAGTATCACGGCTCGGATACTTCATAAGTTTTAGGTCGGTAGCATTGACCTGTGTGTGGCCGCCGAAGCATCGGTAATATTCATCAATGGCGGTTGAATTGAGAAACACAGCCAACCCACGTGCCAGTACCTGTGGCAAACCTTCTTTGTTTGCATGGAAAAAATTTAAGTGGTTCTCAATGCCCAGCATGGGTGCGTTATCGAGTGCGCTAGGATCAACCACGCTCGCCGCGATTCGGCGTTTTTCCTCCTTGGCTGTGAAGCGCCGTACTATACAATAAAAGCCTCTCGGACATAGCCATTTTTCGGTATCACTGTTGCGTAGAATAGCGTTTGACTTTTTCTTATCAATAACCGGCCATTTGGTGGCAATATCGTTAAAATGGCATGGATAGAGCAAAGGCACGGTGCCCACCTCCGGCATGTCGCGCAAGTGCTCTTTGAGCCGGAAATCGACTACTGGCCCTGTCGAAACACTGATCCTAAGATCTTCGAGCGTGTAGCGAATTATTGGAGCTAGTTCGATATTGCTTTCGGGCGATAATGGTATACGGATAAATCGCTCCGAGTCATCCGGAAAAACAACTTGATTGAACGAGTATTCATGGGTAGTGAGGTCGGTGAA
>JAGWBT010000067.1:959-2571 GCA_021295755.1 Candidatus Poribacteria bacterium | reverse complement strand
GTTGTCCACTACGCTCAAGTCTGATAATAATATTCTCTTGCAATACTTTATCATCCTTAAATGCTTTGTCACGAAACTCGAAAAGATGTAGGTGCCGGAGGGCTGCGCGCTCAAGGATAAAATCACGAAATGGGCGGTAATACGGTCCATTACAGAAACTGCGCGGAATAATTGCCACTATCTGCCCGCCCGGCGCAGCTAGCGCAACAGCTAGTGCCACAAAAGCCGAGTACAGATTCACCGTTTCGATCCCAACGCGACGTAAGGCCAAACGGTGCGGTGAATTACTACTGATTTTTTTGTAAGGTGGGTTAAGGATGACATGAGTATATTTTTGGAGTTCTTCAGCGAAAAGGCTTCCGGAAAGCCAATCTACAGCAGCGTGTATAAAATCAACCTTTCGGATTGTAGGAATAAACTGGGGATTGTTTTTGTATTTTTCCAATGTTTGATTCAAATAAGAATATAGAGAATCATCAATCTCGAAAGCATCTAGTTCTACACGCTGAAAGTCGAAACCGGCGGCACTCCACCTGTCCAAGAAAGCTACAGAAAGCGAGCCAATTCCAGCACCCGCGTCAAGCAAGCGACATCTACCTTCGCCATCAGGGAAAAGACTTGCCATGAAAGCCGCAGTCCTTGCTGATGTCAGAAACTGACCGAACTGCGATTTTTTCTTTGCTTCAGTGTTTTTTGATAACCGCAATCTGGTCTGTTCAATCGTTGACAACATCATGCGTTTCCTATTTTGCGCCCTAACAAAAAGCTTTAGTGGCAGCTTTCGATAGGGCCGAACTGCAGTTAGATACGATTCAGACGATTATAGACCACGGACGGCCAATTTCTCATGTTGTCTTTGAAAACCGCGGCTATTATCGTCCTCAATGACCTCCAGATTCACGCCGCGTTCAAAGCCGGGGAGGTTACCTTGATAGAAAGCTTGTTGATAAATGCCCTCATCGGTAAACTCCCAAACTCGCTGTTTTTTTCCAACACCGGGCCAATTGATACGAAGGATACGCTTCTTCTGACGGTACAACGCTGTCGGTGTGGGTGTGCTGGGCTCAACCTTGTACTTTTCAATGGCTTTTTCATCGACCTCAATTCCCAATCCCGGCGCGTCCGGCACGTCAATGAACCCATCTACCACCTCAAGCTCTCCTTTAAGCAGATTGTGTTCCCATAGCTCGAAGCAGGTGATATAGGGCAGTTGGGCGTGTGAGAGGACCGAACCGAGATGTATGGCGAAGGCGGTCGTGATACCGGTGCCGACCAATTGCAGCCAGAAAGGTTTGTTGAAGGCAGCAGCAAGCGCGGCATCGTGCCGAGTTTGCGTGGCACCACCACCAATTACGAAGCCGTCACTGCTATGGGCATGCAGAACCTCTTCGCGGAAGTGTTCAACAATAGGTTTGCACACACGTTCCCGGAGGATGCGAGCTCCGGTCAGGTCTTGCTGGAGATAGAAAGGGCTTTCATACATCCCGACATTGGGATGCGGGTCAAGCTGTTGGAGGATAATCTCGGCTTTTGCCTGAGTCAAGAGGAAGCCGTTGAAGTCTATATCGAACTTATAATCGAGCGGCACAACCTTTCCGACCGTTTCTATCTG
>JAGWBT010000067.1:403-859 GCA_021295755.1 Candidatus Poribacteria bacterium | reverse complement strand
AGCGATCACGCACTTTATCGCCCAACAGTGCGTGTACCGGGGCACCGGCAGCTTTCCCTGCTATGTCCAGCGCAGCCAATTGTGCACCAAAACCGATGGAGTCATCATTCATAATGACGAAAGGATTCTGACCAATCAGCCGGTCCGCGTCCGAAACGCTATTATCGCCATATCCAACGATGCCGTTGTCAGTTTCGATGCGACACAGATGAACGCGCTCATCGTGGGTCTGAGCTCGCTGCATAGCGCGAGTGACATGGTCAGCGTAAAATGGAATATCCAAGGTCATTGTCTCGACATGCTTAATCTGCATAGAAATGCTCCTGTAGGTTAGTTATGATATAGTTATAGTGCCACCAAGCAACCATTCAACGCTGCCGCGAATTATGGTTTCTGCATAAAGGAGTTGCTCGTCCATCGGTGTATTGGGGTGGTTATTCTGAACTTCAAAGAGCA
>JAGWBT010000067.1:0-347 GCA_021295755.1 Candidatus Poribacteria bacterium | reverse complement strand
CAAAATCACCTTGTACCGCTTCACCCCAAGCAATAGCGTACTCTTGCTGTGCTTTCGGCATCCAATCCGCGTCCGCATACTGCACAAAAGTGTCGTAGTGTTCTTCCTGCTCGTAGGTTTGGTGTAAGTCTAAAAGTGCGTCATAATAGTGAGTTTCTCCCAATTCCTCCATCAACACATTATACTGTGTCCCCTCCGGTGCCCAGAAGTTTTCGGCGTAGGTGTCTTCGTCAATTTGTGCGTAAGTGATGCCAACACGCGCTACATTCTCCTCGCTCTGCTTCCACACCCGTGGTTCAGGCCAATCGAATCTACTACCGTCTGTGCGACAGCCTTTCATGTAATCG
>JAGWBT010000066.1:14589-29730 GCA_021295755.1 Candidatus Poribacteria bacterium | reverse complement strand
CCCACAATCAACCCAATCACGCAAGCAATCGCCGTTAGTGTGCGCTTTTCAGCTTTGAGCGCCTGAGAAAGAGAAAAACTGTGTGCAGAAGGATTCGCGTAGCTGCGAAGGCGGGGAATGAATCTGGGAACGGCTGCATAGTAGGTTTGATATGGTCCCCCACAGAATTCTCGTAGATACGCTTCTTCAGAGGCGATAATCGGCAGGTACTGGACAAAATATCCTATCAGTAACACAATAATCATCCAGTAAACATTGGCAATAACACAAACACCTAGACTGAGTAGCAAGTTCCCCAAATAGAGCGGATTACGGACATGCGCGTAGGGCCCCGTCGTTACAAGATCACTCGCAGTACCGAGGGTCCGCGAACGAGTCGCACCACCGGCATAGCCAACCGCCCACAAACGTAAAAACTCACCAAGAATCAGAGGGATTACGCCAACTAGTGCGGAAGTGAACGTGGCACGGGCAAAACAGATTAAGATTAATATGAACGGGATGGCTGTGAGGCTGCGCAGTCGAAAGAAAAGGCGACCGATTGCAGGAGTGAAGCGTAAGACGTGAAACCTAATAGGTCTGGCCCTCCTGAAAATCTCGCTCTCTCGACTCACTTCGGCATCTTCCAGATCAGAATGCCTCCGATAGTCGCGTAAAGCACATTCGCACCCCAACAAGCAACAGCCGGCGGTAGTTTCCCATTCTCACCAAGTCCTTCAAGAGTTGCCAACGAAATTCCCCAGTACATAAAAACAAGGAAGAAGGCAACAAGCAACCCAGCGAAAAATCCCGCACCACCAAAGCGAATCGAAATTGGCGCACCAATCAGAATCACAACAAACGCCGCAAAGGGATACGCCATTCTATGGTGTAGTTTGACCTCCTCACGCCGTGTCACCTGCCCCGCGGTCTGTTTGTACTTAATCTGCTGCCGCAGCTCTCCAATTGTCATCGCCGATAGGTGTTTATTGCTCCCTGCGAAACGTTCCGGTTCCTCTGCTCGCTCGATCTGCTTGGTTACAAACGGTTCAAAAGTAGTTTCGGACGCTCCATCGAAATGACGGACATATCCCTTCGACAAATGCCACTGGTTCGGTGACCAAGTCGCTGAATCTGCAAAAATCTGGCGAGTAACCTTGTCATGCTGATCCAACTCATAAATCGTCATCCGATCTATCGTTTCATTCTCCAGATCCAGATTTTGGATGTAGAACAATCGATTATGCTGCCCCTTGAACACAACATTGCGACTCCGACGCAAACGAATCTTCTTCTGCAACTGATTGGCGCGATGATACGCAGGCGATGCAACCTGATCATAGAAAATCACAAAAGCGATACACACCAAAAACATAGATACGAGAATTGGGAGGAGGAGACGATAAACGCTGATACCAGCTGTCTGCATCGCAGCCAACTCGTTGTTTTCGACCTTTCGCCCCAAAACAAAGAATACAGCAAGAAAACTCGCCAACGGAATAACCTCCATACTCCGTCGCGGAGCTTGAAGGAGCACAATCTGAATCGCTGTGAGATAAGACACCTCCTCATCAAAACGCTTAATATCTTTGTCGAGCAGCCGAACAGTAATGACTAGCGCGATGAAAAAGGCTAGCGCAAACACAAAAGTTCTGAGGTATTCAATTAAAACATATCGCTCAAGAATTCTCATACTATATTCGACCTTACATCTTATGGAGAACTGTAACCCTATCGGTTAAATACATCTGAAACAACTCTTACTATATGTCAATACTGCGGCGGTGGTTTTAGGCGTTCGTTTTATAACAAGATAGTCAACACGTTCTATCAGTCCGACTCTCCAATCTCTTGGACTTTTGTCTCTTCAAGAGAAGGCGGCGGTTTCTGCTCTTGAGTCTGTTGCGTCTCCAGTTTTCCCTCCAAGATAACCCGCAGCGCGAACCCCAAACCCAATAACCCTATCACGAGGTTTGGCAACCAAACCGAAAAGCCGGGGGGCAGCGCACCGCTTCGTCCTGTATCCTGTCCAACCTGTAGCAGCAAGTAGTATACAAGAACAAGCCCAAGACCGATACCGAAACCCACCATCTTGCCACTCCGCTTCACAACCAAGCCAAGAGGCACACCAATTAGACCAAAGACAAAACAAGCAAAGGGAATCGAAAACTTCTTGTGATATTCAACCTGTGCATATCGCAACCTATCCAGACGAGGTTTCGATTGTTTTTGGCTTAAACCCTCCTTAAGTTCACCGATATGGACTTTCAACTTGGAAAGCGGCATATTTCGGGTGCTCTTGGATTCAAACTCCGTCCGTTCTAGCGTTTCCGTAAAGTCAAGGGCGATCTGATCTTCAGCAAAACTAGTTACCCGAAAACCGTTGTCACTACCGGAAACAGGCTCATAAGTAAACCCATCATAAAGCGTCAACCACGCCTGCCCATTCTTAAAATCGACTATAGCCCCCTTGGCATCAACAAAACGCGGCTGCCCCGACCATATTGAATCCCATACCTTCACATGCTCTAACCGCCCCGTATCCGGATGAGTTGACTCATATAGCCAGAGTTTCCCCTCGCGCTCTAACTCTTTCATAACCACCCCCTCCTCAAGAACAAAGGCAGAGTGACGCCTGCTTATGTCATGCTTCAACGAAACATAAGCAATGTTACCGCGAGGGAGTGCATAATCCATAAAAAAGAAGTCGAAAATGCATAGTAAACTAGAGACAGCAAGCAAGGGGAAAAGGATCTGATGGAAGCCTATACCGTGCGATTTCATGGCAGTAATTTCATTATCCGTTGAGAATCTACCAAGTGAGAGCAAAATCCCCACGAGCGTCGCCATCGGAATGGTTACAACAAGCGTGGCTGGCAGCACATAAATCAACAATTTAACCAAATAGATAGGACTGACACCTTTGCTTACAAACAGCTTGGTCAACCTGAAGATCTCGTCCAGCAACAGAATGGAGGTAAAGCAGATAAGTGCCAAAAGAAAAGGAGGGAAAAATTCTTTGAGGGTATATCTCGTTAAAATTTTCAAGCCCATTTAACTCCGTCGTAGATTCAGCCTCTGATTGAAGTAGAGGATGTTTAGCCTTAATTTTACCCTATGTCACAGGATCTTAGCAAGATATTAGTGCTGTTTGGTAAAGTGAAAATTCAAATTGTCAAAAAAAAATGACAAACTGGACCTCAAATTAGGCATCATCTGTAAATTTTTATTGACAAATCCGACCAAATATCTTATAGTTTCCTACTATATATCCGGTAGAAGATGCAATTTTCATACAATATCTTGTGTGCACCAAAATGGTCGATTGGCATTTCGCCTGATATACATACATATATAATCTACGTTTCGCCCTATATCTAACCGATTCGGAATCGTCAATCAAGTTCACTTTTCCGCAGCGTACAACATAACACGGAGAAGTCGGCGCAGAAAAACATCATCTGTAACCCACCCTTTCTTAGGTTCAAACTTAGGTTAATACATATTGAAAACAGTGGTCAGAAACGTATTATATCTTAGGACTCACGCAGTTGGTTCATAAGTCCCCCTGAGTTTCCCAAGTCCCCCTGACAAGGGGGATTTAGGGGGTTAGGGGGGTTTAGGGGGTTAAAAATAAAAAATCTCGCACTGCGTGCTAAATTTGCGTAAGTTCTGATCTATTATATCTTCTTTCCCCATTGAGGCTCTTCAATGACAAAACCTGTTTATTTAGTTATAATCCTATATCTCAGTCTTGGAATACTCATCTCCCATTCCGTTATCGCTCAAACTGAAGGCAGCGAGACAAATCCCTCCGAGTGGGCAGAACAACCCAGCCCAATCGAACCTACAACAGCCTCCTCACCGAGGAAAGCTACCCTGTCAACCGACCCAGAAGACATATCCCGAATTACCCAAATCGGCGGCAGAGTCAATCTCGGAAAAACAGAAATTGTCAATGATATCATCTTGATCGCCGGAGATGCAAAGATTCAGGGGCGCGTAAAGGGCTATGTATTTCTATTTGGTGGAAACGTCAAAATTGAGCAAGGCGCACAGATAGGCGGCAAAGTAACGGTAGTTTTGGGCGAAATTATCGGCAAAGAAGGCTTACTCAGCAATACCAAACATGAGACCGATGCCTACGAAGAGATTAACGGTTTCAAATTGGCAACCGCAGCCACTTCGCTAATGATGGAAGGAATACCGAAAGAAGCATGGGGCGATCGGCAATACGCATGGTTCGGTTGGGAACTGATGACCTTCATTACACTAACGCTCATCCATCTGCTAATCGTGCTGATATTTCCACAACAGATTAACAATATGGCATCTACCATTTCTCATCGTCCGATTGGAAGTACGCTGCTCGGATTGATCGTTCTGATAATCGTGCCTTATTTGTCAATCTTACTCATTCTCTCGATTGCAGGTATCCCGTTCGCAATGCTCTTAAGTGCCATCTTATTGCCGATCGCAATTTACGGAAAAACTGCAATTTTTCTCTCGATTGGAGGCACAATTTTCCCACAACAATCAAATGTTGTTGCGGTCGTTGTCGGATACTGGATTTATCGCATGGCAACGGTGATTCCCTACCTGAGTATTCCAACCTTCATTATCGCAAGCACCATCGGAATCGGCGTTAGCCTCCGAACCCTATTCGGCCAGAAACCAACTCGTCCTGCGAACAGCCCACGCAGGGAATATGCGCCTCCGCAGTTTCATCGATGATGCTAGAAGTACCCCAAATTGCTGGTAGTATACATATCGCTCTGAATCTCCCGATAAATCGGGATTCCTCCGATTTATCGGAGTCCTCGGAACGGAACAGATCTTATCGGGGGTCTATATGCCGTAACCCGAGCGCAAACTACGGCACAGTGCAGCGTGCCTGCTGCAACTGCACCAATGAACCAATGAACCAACACAAGTTTGAGGTGTGCCCTTGCGATTGGATCATCCTGGATTTCTCTGCTTACTCCTGCTTCTGCCGTTCCTCCTTTGGTATCTGAGCCAAAAAAACAGCGGGCGAATCCGCTTTTCAGATCTCAGTATCAGTCGCCAGATTGTGCCCAGTTTTTGGGTCAAATGTCTTCCGTTCCTAAATTTTGTGCGATTTTTTGTTATTGTCCTGATGATTTTCGCCCTCGCACGTCCACAATCGTCCCATAGTCGTCAACAGATCACTTCTGAAGGTATTGACATCCTGCTAATCCTCGATATTTCTGGAAGCATGCGAGCTGAAGATTTCAAGCCTGATAACCGTTTGCACGCAGCAAAAGCAGTCATCCACGACTTTCTAGATGACCGGAAAAATGACCGCATCGGACTGGTTGTTTTTGCCGGTGAAAGTTTCACACAATGTCCCCTCACGCTCGATTACCAAGTCCTTGGAAATTTGCTCCTCAATGTCGAGATCGGCATGCTTGAAGATGGCACTGCCATCGGGGACGCGCTTGCGAACGCTACCAACAGACTGCGTCATTCAACAGCCAAAAGCAAAATTGCGATTTTGCTTACCGATGGTGAGAATAACGCTGGGACCATTGATCCATTGACCGCCGCCCAAGCTGCTAAAGCTATCGGCGTCAAGGTGTATACCATCGGTATGGGGAAAGAGGGTGGCGCATTCATTCCATACCATGATCCGATTTTCGGACTACAGTATAGTCCCAATCGAACGTATGTAGATGAAAAAACGCTCAAACAGATCGCGGAGATTACAGACGGACGCTATTTCCGCGCAACGGATAATCAGAAACTATCCGAGATTTACCAAGAGATTAACCAACTCGAAACAACCAAAATTGAGGTCACAGAATACACCCGCTATAAGGAACTCGCTGCGTATCCCCTAATCCTCGCAACACTCCTGTTGATGCTGGAAATTGTCCTGTCAAATACCCGGATGCGAAAAATCCCGTGAACGCGAAAGGATAGTTCAATGGAAATATACCGATGGGAAGGAACGGGCTTCCGACAACTGGATCCGTCGCGCTTTGAAGAAGAACGCGATCTGGAAGATCTGCTCGAACAAGATCCCAACCTGCTTCTAGGAAATGAGCGCATCTGCATAATCAGCCGACAAATCCCCATCGGAAAATCTCAAAAAATCGATCTCCTCGCGCTTGACCGTCAGGGAAACTGCATCGTCATTGAACTCAAGCGGGGCAAAACCTCCCGTGCAGCGATTGCACAGATTCTAGACTACGCCGCAACTGTTGCCAAATTCTCATTCGCCGATCTCGATCGCTTTGCTGGACGATGGTCTCAAGGACAAGGACGCGAATTTACCTCCCTGCTAGCGCTGCACAGCGCATTCTTCGGCTATGAACTGGGGGCGATGAGGAGGTCTTCCTTTAATCGCAAGCAGCGGATGGTGCTTGTTTCCGAAGGGGTAGATGTCCGTGTCCTCGATATCGCCGAATATCTACGGCGCGTTGGCATCGACCTGACCTACATTTCCTACTTCTCCTACCAAGCCCCCGATGAACTCCTAATCGCCACAAAGACAATACTCGGCACCTCTGCCATTAAGGAATCCCGCGCCACCTATCAATACACGCCCCGGCAATTTCTAACCCGCGAACGTTTCCTTGCTACACTCACCAAGAATCAAGATCTTCATCAGGTTGCTCAGAAATTCTTCGATTACGTCGAGTCCTGCGGCGCAATTCTTCGTCCACGGATTGCCCAAATTCGCATGACAATTGGAGGAAGGTGGTGGATGGGTTCATATCCCTCAAAACGAGCGAACCACTTCCGAATCGATGCCCACGGCGATTTCATACCGAGACACATTGCCGAATGTCGATCGAAGCTGCCCGATGTAACGCCCAAGAGATTTGGGGTATCGTTCAACATCATGTCCCAAGCACATCTGGAATACGCTATCGAAATCTTTGAACGCACACGGAACACAATTTTAGAGGAATAAACCGAAAAAAAACAGGGGATCCCCTTACGTTTCCCGTCCCGATTTATCGGGATTCTCGGAACGGGACATTACGTTTTACGTTTCACCCCGCATACCCCATACACGCTCAGGAGAAAATCATGTCAGCTAAACTCAAGGTAGGTATCATCGGCACTGGAATCATCGGCAAAAGCCATGTGCGAGGCTATCAATCTATGCCTAACGATGTCGAAATGGTCGCCGTCGCAGACATCGATGAATCTGAAGCACAACGGGTCGCGCAGGAGCATGACATTCCGCACGCCTTTTCCGATTATCGCGACCTGCTAAAAATTGACGAAATTGATAGCGTGGATGTCTGTCTGCCCAACTTCCTGCACGCCCCCGTCACAATCGCAGCACTCGAAGCGGGAAAGCACGTCTACTGCGAAAAACCGATGGCAAAAACAGGTCCAGAAGCGGTCGCGATGTATGAAGCCGCACAGAGAACAGGGAGAAAGTTGTCAGTGCAAATGGCAACAGTCTTCACCAGAGAAACACGGACAGCCAAACACCTCATTGACGCAAATGCGCTTGGCAACCTATACTATGTAAAGACAAGCCACTACCGCCGTCGTGGACGACCCTACGTTGATGGCTATGCCACCACCCACTTCGTGCAGCGGGAGAAAGCCGGGGGCGGAACACTACTGGACACAGCCATCTATAACATGGCACGAATGGTCTACCTGCTCGACAATCCCGAGATCGAAACTGTAAGCGCGTCCACCTACCAAGAACTAGATATGGACGAAGGACGCAGACAAGACAGCGGCTACGATGTCGAGGAACTCGGCACAGGCTTCGTCCGTTTCAAAGGTGGGATTACCATGTTTGTCGAAGAGGCGTGGGCAGCAAACATGGACGGCGGTGAAGGTGACCGTATCATGGGTTCAAAAGGCGGCATCAAGCTAAATCCGTTTACCTTCTACACCGATCTCTACGACATGGATGCAGATGTAACCTTCGATATCGACGGCTACGAGAGACGAATGCGCTCACTCGGCTATATGGGAGATGGTTACGAAAGTTCACAGCAACATGTTGTCTGGGGCTTGCTGGGGCGTGTTGATATGATTGATACCGGCGCAATCGGCCTGACCGTCGCTCGCATCACCGAGGCGATGTACCAATCCGCCGAACAGGAGCAAGAAATCGATTTGCGGCAGGGATAGATTACTGTTTTCAAGTTTCACGTATCACGTTCTTTTAACATAAGCCTACTATTTCACCCTTATGGAGAAACTACACATTGACAAATATCGAATATACTTATCAGCGAACCTATCGAGGCCCGCTAAAAGCAATCATTCTAGACTGGGCGGGCACCACTATGGACTATGGCTGCTATGCACCTGCCGTTGTGTTCGTAGAGGTCTACAAACGCAAGGACGTTCCAATCACCATCGAAGAGGCACGCGTACCGATGGGAGCGCATAAAAAAGTCCACATTCGGAAAATCTCACAGATTGAAGCCGTGGCACAGCGATGGCAGGATGCCCATGGGCGTCAGCCGGACGAAGATGACGTCGAAGCCATGTTCCAAGAGTTCATCCCGCTCCAACTCGCTTGTCTTGCAGACTACGCGGATCTGATCCCCGGCACCTTAGAAGCTATCGCCGACTTTCGCAGCCGAGGCCTAAAAATCGGATCCACCACCGGCTACCTCCGAGAAATGATGGAACTCCTCCTCAAAGAAGCAGCAGATCGCGGTTACACGCCGGACACAACGGTCTGTGCCAGCGATGTACCAGAAGGTCGTCCCGAACCGTGGATGTGCCTACAAAACGCGATGAATCTGGGGATCTATCCGATGGAAGCAATCGTCAAAGTGGGCGATACCCTCCCAGACATCGAAGAAGGACTCAACGCCGGCATGTGGACCATCGGTCTCGCCAAAACCGGCAATGAAATCGGACTCAACGAAGGGGAAATCGCAGCCCTACCCCAAGATGTGGGGGAAGCCAAACTCGCGCAAGCATATACGCGACTGCATCAGACCGGCGCACACTATGTGGTAGATGGCATCTGGGATGTGCCGCCAATTCTCGATCTCATTGACGAACGACTACGGCGTGGCGAACGCCCATAATAAATATAAACATGAGTCGACTCAGCTAAACGGTGCCACTCTAAACATCACTGCCCCTCATATCTATAGTGGTAGTAAAATTTGATCCTCGATCTGCAGATGTTATACATTCACAGAGATTTTAAAAATAATCAAATTTTTATGTTGCAATTTAATTTTCATGATGTTATAATTCTTGACATAAATAATCAAGGCAATTTCTGAATAGGAAAAAAAAGATGCAATCTTTTGGTCAAAAAATCCGAACTTTTAGAAAAGCCAAAGCAAAATTACTTCGACAAGCTGCGGCAGATCTAGAGATGGATCAAGCGACCCTCAGCAAACTCGAAAATGGGATTCTACTTCCAAATACGCGCATATTACAGAAATTGAGCGAATACTACACTGTCCCATTAGAAGACTTAAAAACACCTGCACATGCTGAAAAAATTGTGAGAGACTATGGTCACTATGAACAGATTCAAGAGGTTATAGGACTTGTAAAAGAACTTCTTGAAAGTTATGAACCCAAGCCGAAAGAGTAACTGGAAGAAAGTGAAAAGGAAGTCTAATAATGATACAACTTGCACTTTTCGACGAGAATTACACCACTCATTATACCGAACAAGGCTTTACTTTTAAGTTTCCTCAAATCAGTGATGTTACCTTCTTGAACGGGCTTTTTGAACCTGTACATCGTTGGTTTCGTTTAACGCCAAGTTATTCACCAGAACTTGTTAGATTCTTTGCAAAAGAATTAGCATGTGACAACGATACCACTATCTGTGATCCCTTTTTAGGAAAAGGGACAACCGCAATAGAAATGAAAAAATTGGGTATACCATTTGTTGGTATAGAGATAAACCCTTTGTTGAAAATAGCTTCAGAGTACGCCCTTACCTGGGAGGTTTCCCCCAACCAGTTTGCAGTACATTTTTCAGAAGTCGAGAAAAAACTCATTGATCTCTTGGAAAGATGTCAGTCGATGTCAATAAACAGTGTTATGGAGAAATATAAACTTCAGTTACCGCCAATTCATAATGTTTTTCGATGGTGGAGAAAAGATGTCTTAAAAGAGCTGCTTTTAGTCAAGCATATTATCGAACAGATCTGCGAAACTAATTATAGTCAATTATATTGGATGGCTTTGTGTGCTTCGGCATTGGATTGCGCGAATATCCATCGAAATCATCCGACAATCTCCTTTGATGATAATCATACACGCCAAATAGACGTACGAAAGGACTTCACAGAGAATGTTGCACAAATTGTAGATGATTTGCAAACTTTGCCTCCACAAAGAGATTTTGGTAGAAGTCAAATCTTATTAGGAGATAGCACCAAAATTAGTCATCTAATAGACGAGAAAGTGGATCGTATTATCACTTCTCCGCCCTATCCGAATCGTTTCAGCTACGTTCATACCACACGTCCTCAACTGTTTTTTATGGGAGTTTTTGGTAATGCGGCTCAATCATCCGAACTTGATTTGGCTGCAATTGGGGGAACTTGGGGCAGAGCGACATCAGTTCTTTACGATGATGTGATTCAGCCATATCCGCACTTAAAAAAAATCCTCACACCGATCATCGACGAATTACGTCCCCAAAGCAACCTAATGTGCAATTATGCCATAAAATATTTCAATATGATGGATGAACACATCCGAGAATTGCACAAAATCACCACTACCAACTTTCGGGGTGCGTATGTTGTTGGAAACTCTAGGTTGAAAGGTGTTGAAATCTTGACCGATGTTCTTCTAGCTAAAATATTTGATATAGAAGGTTTTAACGTCGATCAACTACTTGTACTCCGCAAGCGCGGCGGAAAAAAGGCATTGTATGAAACCGCTGTTTGCGTGAGTAAATAGCATTACATCATCTCAAATATGCTATCCATCAATTTTTTGATGGTTCCCCTTTCTTGCCTAAGAAATTCATATAAGTTGAATTGAGTCAGTTCATATACAAAATCAAAAGCATTTTTCCCTTCATAAACATTCCAGTAATTTGATAACCGTCTCACCGGACTTGGAAGAGATGTAACACAGAAGATTAACATAATCGGCTCAATCCGATCATGTTTAAGGTTAAGTGCCAAATCGCGGTCTGCTTGGATTCGTTTCGAGTCACCGATTTGATAGCAAGAACGCACCTCAAAAGCCATGCCGACAGCATCTTCAATTGCAGCGAATTGGGAAAGTCGTGTTTGGTCAGTACCAGAGTAGTCAACGAAACGAATCAAACCATCTGTAGACCGTTGTTGCGTTTCTCCGTTAACACGGATATCAACCGCATACTCCAAATCGCTTTCTGGTACGTTTAGTTTTTCTCTCAATAGAACCTTGAAAAGCTCCTCGTATAGATCTCCTAGTTTACGGTGTAGGCTAGTGATTAGATTACCACCAATTCGTGCTGTAATATACTTAGGCTGATAAAGAAAAAATGGTGCAAAAGCTGGATCGTTCCTTAATAACGCAGCAAAATCTGCTGTGGTTTTTATTCCTTCAAATTTTTTATAAGGATCATAATTAAGGATAACTGATAGGTTTTCCTCAATAACAGCGCGGAGTTTTGTGTCTATCATTTGCCCTCTCCAAATCTAGGTTAAAAGAATACGGATTTAGTCCATCTATTGTTACGTGCGGGTTGACACCCGGTTTCAATTAAGCAAGGAGAATAAACCCATGACCAACACAACCTACCGGGCAGGCATCATCGGGCTCGGTTTTATCGGCGGGGCGGATCAGGTCTCTGGAGATGCCCTCGGTCAGCAGGTTAGCGGTCTCGACGGCACACACTTCGATGCCCTATCCAACCATTCCCGCGTCAATCGGATTGTCGGCAGTAGCCGCGATCCCGGACGGCGAGAACGCTTTGCACAACGCGCAAGCACAACGACCTACGCTAACTGGGAGGAAATGCTGGCTCTAGAGCCACTCGACATTGTGAGTGTAGCAACCTACGCACCGGTACACGCAGAGATCACTGTTGCGTGCGCCAAACAGGGGATTCGCGCTATCTACTGTGAAAAACCGATAGCAACGCAACTCCCCGACGCCGAACAAATGCTCGAAGCATGTGCCGAAGCAGGTGCGCTGCTGGTCCTCAACCACCAAAGACGGTTCAACCTCAACCACCGCCGACTACGAGATCTGATCGCCGTAGACGGTCTGGGAGAATTGACCTCGGCGTCCTTGCAATGGGGATCTGGCAGATTGGGAAACGTCGGCACCCACATGATCGACGCCCTCCTTATGCTCACCGGCAGAAAGATTGAAGCGATCTCCGCCACACTCGATCTCGCAGGTAAACCCGATTGCCGTGGACCCGCATTCCGTGACCCCGGCGGGTGGGGCGTCATAAAACTGGCAGGAGGAATTATGGTCACAGTGGACGCAGGAGACTACGCCACAGTTCCGGGACAGATCATCCTCAACGGCACCGAGGGGCGTGCTATCTCCGACGGCAGCAATGTAACCCTCGAATACTGGGACGGACGCCAAGAACATTGGAGTAGCGCTAACGATAGCGTGTCGGGAATGGACCGAGCAGTCTCAGAAATCGTGGAGTGGCTTGACGGCGGAACCAACTTTCCATATCCTGCCTCCGAAGCTGTCGATACGCTGGAAGCCATCGTCGGCTTTCACGCCTCACACGCGCGCAATGCGACGTGGACGGAACTTCCACTGTCCGGTTCTGACCGTGAGCGCGAAGTCCGCAGCGGGTAGCGATACGAGGAAAATTTTCAATCCAGCAATAGAGGATCCGAACATGCAGCATAGAGCAGCACAGTTCTTAAAAATTCTATGCCTTTTCATTAGTATTGCACCTGCTTGGGTCGCTTGTCGCAGCGACGTTCATAAGACCTCTAGTAACACAGAAACAACAGAAGATATAAAATCAACTGAATCTATCGCCCGCCCATCAAAAACTCCTTTACCTCGCCTGCCTTCAAACCTCGTATTGGCATCAGATCCCATCTCGGTCAATAGGCAAAAGTACCCTCCGCCCTCCAAATACAACGAAGTCCCCTTCTTCGCCGACTTAGTTTCCGCTGGCAAATTACCGCCCATCTCCGAACGCCTCCCCGTCGAACCGTTTGTGGTAGGACCTGGAGTGCTGAACTCCGAACAGTGGCTCGATTGGGAGGTCGGGAACTACGGCGGCACTATCCGCACCACCAACCTCAACGGCTCTATGCACGAATTGGCGTTGGCGATGGGGATGACCATTCTCAGGGCACCCGACCAGAGTACCAAGGACCCGCTTCCCGCCATCGTGAGCAGCTACGAGATTAGCGCAGACTTCACTCAATATACACTCACCATCCGCGAGGGTATAAAATGGTCTGACGGCGTCCCCGTTACCACCGAAGATGTGCGCATGACATTCGAGCTCTACGGCGACGAGCGGATTTATCCAAGTTTCCCCATCAAAGCCAGAACCTTAGGGCGGGCAGACGGGACACCCGGTAAACTCACCATCATTGATGAGTTGACCTTCAGAATCACCTTTGATGCCCCTTATGGTCAATTCCTAGCGGAACTGTCTTCTTGGATTCCAGATTATACCCTACTCTTTAGACCCGCCCACTTCATCAAACAGTTCCACGCAGACTATACCGACATGGCTAAAATTCGACCGATCCTCGATGAGTTGGAGATGAGGACTTGGGAAGACCTTGTCATCCTCAAGGACATGCGCCACTGGGAATTATACCGCGAACACGGCGTCGGTGTCCCGTCACTGACCCCATGGATCGCCGAGGAGGTCACTAGCTCGGTGGTCAGGGCAGTTCGCAACCCTTACTATTGGAAGGTCGATATCGCCGGCAACCAACTTCCTTACATCGACCAGGTCGAGGCAGAAGTCTCAAACCAACTCCAGTCTATCACTCTGAAAACAGCTGCTGGGGAGTATGATGTCGTTACCTCTTTCGCCCAAATCAGGGAAATGCCCCTCTATCGAGAAAATGCCAAGAGATCCAACATTAAGACAGTTCTCCACGGTTCAATCAACAACCCCCCGATTCTGTTCCTCAATCACGATTATGACTACGAAAATGAGGGCAGCGTCTGGCAGCAACTCGTCTCCGATCCACGTTTCGGCAGCGCGATGGCAAGCGCAATCGACAAGGAGGACGTGAACAACACCCTCTACTTTGGTCGTTACACCCTCGACGGCTTTACCAAAGAGACCTTTGATCCCAAGGCATCTAACAAGCTGCTCGACGAGATTGGCATGATCAAACGCGACGCTGACGGCTTCCGGACCGCCCCAAATGGGGACCGTTTCGAGTTGACAATTACCACCGCTGAAATCTCACCCGATTTTCTCGGCTTAGGCGAACTCTTAAAAGGCTACTTTGAAAACGTCGGGATTCGTACTACGCTTGACGTGATTGGCAATTCACTGTTCGGTCAGCGCATGAACGGCAACGAACTCATGGCTACGATCCACTGGAGCGACGAACCCATCTGGGCACCCGGCATATCCGAGGACTATTGGCCCGGATTTAAGGGGCACTGGGCACCCATGTCAGAGATGTACTTCAACACGAACGGCGAATCTGGACGGAAACCCCCGCCTTATTTGCAAGAGTTTTTCGATTTACACGTAGCTCGAAAAGTCGTTCCACCTCAGTCAGAAGCGGGGGAGGCACTTTATGCCGCCCTCGTCCGCTGGTTCTCACAACACTACGTCACCATCTGGCCCGTGGGCAGAATGACAGTTCCCACCGTGTACAACGCCGATCTGGGCAACGTGATTAAAGACGGCTATCCTTTTGACCGCGCCTTGGATTACGGCATGGAGCAGCTTTTCTTTAAGACACCGCAATAGCGACACCAACAAAGTTCACGCAGGATTAAAAGTTTATACCAATTCTGATAGAGAACAACCCGTTCTTAAAACGTGAAACGTGATGCGTGAAGAAAACTGACGCTTTTGAACTCATGAACCCTTGAACCACTGCACCCCTTGATAGAATCGGGATTAAAACCAACTTATCAATACCCATTGGTTTCTGTCCGAATCGTAGGGCAAAATTATTTATGGTGAATTAGAGAAATAAGTGGACATTTACCAATAACTTCGACCTTCACGAAGCTTCCAAAGTCCCCCTGAAC
>JAGWBT010000066.1:10045-14573 GCA_021295755.1 Candidatus Poribacteria bacterium | reverse complement strand
TCCCCTTGTCAGGGGAGTTGGGGATTTAGGGGGTTGGCTGTGCATTAGGAGTGTCTATGTAATTCTAAAATCTACCATAGAAACGGTATTAGATAATCCAGAGTAGCCTAAGAACGTCCTATGTTCAAACTTAGCAGACTTTTTCTTATCAGGGAACATTCCGGATAATGAATAGACCAAGAGTCTTTGCTGACTTTCATAACGCCGACCCGAAAGGCAGACTACGTTTGAACTGTGTCGGTACAGTAGAAGATCTCGCATGTCAGAAAATCTCCTTGCGAGACGGGCAATCACTTGTCCTCTACAGTGAAGAGCTAGAAGTCGATGGAGTCGTCCAATACTCCAAAGAAGAAAATCTGTGGGTTGCCGTCATTGATTGGGATGCAATCCGAGAGGTCACACCCACTGCATCTCAACCAAAACATCAAATCAGTGACGCTGCCAACTAATCCACTAGAGACTGTGGTAACGGATGTAGATCTGCTTATTTACCCTTTTTAGCAAGGATACCAGACTGACTTATGCGAGCGTTTATCATACGCCGGCTGATACTGATCATCCCCCTTCTTTTTCTGATCTCCGTTATCTCCTTTGCCACGATCTTGCTGCCGCCCGGAAGCTATGTGGAGACCTACGTCCAAAATCTCGAACGCACAGGATTCATAATGGATCAGGGGCAAATCGAGGCAATCTATAAACAGTACGGACTAGACCAACCCGCTGTGCTGCAGTACATCCTGTGGATGAGCAACTTTCTATTCAAAGGTGAAATGGGGCGATCCTTCATCTACCAACGCCCGGTGAAAGACATCATCATGGAACGGCTGCCCATGTCTGCAACGATAGCCTTAGCCTCTTTGATAGTCACTTGGCTAATAGCTATCCCCATCGGCGTTTACTCTGCGCTGAGACAGTATTCGGTGGGAGATTACGTTGCCACTGTCATCGGCTTTGTCGGGCTCGCTTTACCCAACTTCCTATTGGCATTGGCAATCGGATATTGGGTGTTTGCTGGCACCGGCAGAGCGATCACAGGTCTGTTTTCCATTGAGTACAAAGGCGCACCTTGGTCAATTGACAAGTTCGTCGATCTGCTAGGGAATATTTGGCTCCCAATCGTGGTCATCGCCAGTGCAGGCACCGCATCGCTGATCCGCATCCTGCGCGCTACCCTGCTCGACGAAAAAAACAAACAGTACGTTACTACCGCACGGGCAAAAGGATTACCAGAGCGAAGGTTGATTATGAAATATCCGGTACGGGTCGCGATTAATCCGCTCATCAGCACCATCGGCTGGACGCTGCCGTTTATCGTCAGCGGCGAGATCATTGTCTCTCAAACCTTGGGCTTGGAAACGCTGGGGCCCGTACTCCTATCAGCGGCTTTGGGGGAGGATATGTTTCTGGTCGGCAGCATCGTGATGATCTTAAGCAGCCTCACAGTTGTGGGCACACTGCTTTCAGATATCCTGCTCGCATGGGTGGATCCGCGCATTCGCTTCGAAAGAATTCGCACTTAAACAAACCATAAGAGAAACCGAGTTTTTTCTTCAAAACTCGGTTTCTGTTGCACCATTTCTTAATATGAGCCATCGCCTCAAATCTAATCCAGACAAGTGTTCACCAATTCAATGAACCAATGAACCAATGAACTAATATACCAATGAACCAAACACCAATCCACTCATTCTTTTCAAGAATCACCTCCGGTTACGTCGGATGGAGAGAAGCCCGTGCGCGTCGGCTACAGGAAAGCCTATACTACGCCTCGCAACGCAAATTGGTCTGGCACGCTTTCAAAAAGCATACACTCGCCCATATCTCACTTGTCGTTCTAGCGATACTCTACTTTGTTTCAATTTTTGCTGACTTCTTTGCCCCTTTTGGTCCCCTTGAGCGATTTAAGGATTTCAATGACGCTCCACCAACTAGCATTCACCTTATCAACACAGACGGAAAATTAAGCCTTCTTCACATCTATGAAGTCAAAAGAAATCTAAACACTACCACCTTTAAGTATGAATATTCAAAAGATCGGTCAAAGCCACATCCCATTCGCTTCTTTGTAAAGACAGAACCGTATAAACTGTTGGGGTTTATCCCTATGCAGCACAAATTTTTCGGTCTTGAAAACCGAGAAGTCCCACTCCTACTATTTGGATCAGATCGATTGGGTCGAGATGTTTTCTCCAGAATCCTCTTCGCCGGACGCATCTCCCTGTTTATCGGTTTTGGTGGTGTGCTAGTAGCCTTTATTTTGGGCAGTATCTTGGGGGGCATCTCCGGCTATTACGGCGGCGTGATCGATGAAGCCATCCAACGGGTCATCGAGGTGTTGATCAGCGTCCCCGACATCCCGATCTGGATCGCCCTGTCCGCTGCACTTCCCCGCGATTGGGGAACAATCAACATCTATTTTGCAATTACCTTGATTCTATCGATTCGAGGCTGGACAGGACTGGCACGTGTGGTCCGAGGCAGAATTATCAGCTTGCGTGAAGAAGAGTTCGCGCTAGCAGCCAGAGCTGCTGGGGCAAGCGATAAACGCATCATCTTCAAACATCTGCTACCCGCCTTCAGCAGCTATCTGATTGTTCACATGACCTTGGCGATACCCGGTATGATCTTGGGTGAAACGGCACTCAGCTTCCTGGGGCTTGGCATCCGACCGCCGGCGGTAAGCTGGGGCACCCTACTGCAAGAAGCGCAGGATGTAAACGTCCTCGCTAACTTCCCTTGGATGCTTATCCCAGCACTCTTTGTTGTCGGAGCCATTCTCATGTTCAATTTCGTCGGCGATGGATTACGCGATGCAGCCGACCCCTATGCTTCGTCGAGATAACAAATTTATAACCAATGGTGCTAGTTTGCAGCTGTTGATAACCTGAAACGTGATGCGTGAAACGTAAAAATCATGGGTTCAGCGGTTCATTTAGCCTCAGCGGGGCGACATGTCTATAGTACATAGATAAACAAATACCCGAAAGCCCCAGCGGGGCGACATGTGAATTCTAAAAATAAATAGACACTTTCGCTCCCCATGTTTGGTAGGCGCTGTTTCCAACTGCGCCGGTTTGGAGTGTCTAAATAATTCTAAAATCTACTATAATACCTATGCCTGAAGACAACACTGAAGATCTCATTCTGGAAATTAAAAACCTGAAAACCCACTTCACCCTCGACACGGGAACAATCCGCGCAGTTGATGGAGTGGATTTGACGATTTCGCGCGGCAAAACTTTGGGGGTAATCGGCGAGAGCGGTTGCGGTAAGTCAGTCACAGCCCATTCGATTCTGAGGCTTATCCCGTCTCCGCCCGGCAAGATTGTTGATGGTGAAATCCTGCTGTACCGAGACGGCGAGGTCATTGATCTCACTAAACTCAAACCTACAGAAGAAGCGATGCGAAATATCCGGGGAGACGACATCGGCATGATCTTCCAAGAACCGATGACCTCATTTGGTCCCCTGCATACGATTGGCGAACAAATTACGGAGACAATTCTAATCCATAAGAAGGCAGCCGACAAGAGCGAGGCAAGCGATCAAGCAATTGACCTGTTACGTCAAGTGGGTATTCCCAATCCAGAACAACGTATTGACGCCTATCCTCATGAGTTTAGCGGCGGCATGCGCCAACGCGCTATGATTGCCATGGCACTCTGTTGCTCGCCCATGCTCCTGATTGCCGATGAACCGACAACCTCGCTCGATGTCACAATCGAAGCACAGATTCTGGAACTCCTGACCGATCTGCAAGCACAAACAGGGATGGCAATCATGCTCATCTCGCACAATCTGGCGGTTGTTTCGGAGATGGCAGATGACATTGCGGTCATGTATCTTGGCAAACGGGTTGAGTTTGGCACAACCGATGCAATTTTTGATAATCCGCTACACCCTTACACCCAAGGACTGTGGCGATCTATCCCCAGCGTGGACGGTCCCCTCGAAAAACTCGTGCCGATTCCGGGCGTTGTTCCCAGCCCTAGGGACCTGCCGCCGGGCTGTGTTTTCGCCTCCCGCTGCTCCGAGTTCATGCCCGGTATCTGCGACGCACCGAAACCGGTCCCAATCATTGAGACAGAACCCAACCACTTTGTTGCTTGTTATCTCTACGGTAACGAGTAAATTTAATCCAAGTTGCTGGAGGAGGCTAACGTTTGACAACCTGAACAACTCTTGACGCACTTGATATGATTCCGAATTCTGTAGGTCGATTTTCCAAAATCGACGGTTTAGTGTCGAGATGTGAATCTCGACCTACAGGTGCTTGATGGCCGACGCAAGGGAATCGTGGAGGTACAACTATGATTCAAAGCAACCAAGAACACAAAATAATCAAAGAGCAACTAGAGAGCTAGAGAAACGGTTAGAAAAAGTAGAGAAACGTCAACCCTACCCCAACCAGAAATACTCTCGCGCCAGCCTCAAAAAAATGATTAGCCGTTTACCAAAAAATCCTTTAGGTCTAAAGCCCAAGCATTTGTGCTTTGGATACAGATTGCTTTAGCACGGTTTTGCGTTG
>JAGWBT010000066.1:0-9719 GCA_021295755.1 Candidatus Poribacteria bacterium | reverse complement strand
CCGTGTGTCTATACGGGAGACGGATATTCTCAAAGCAATGCGAGAATCCCAATCCTTGAGGGTTGGGAGTAGGTCAAATGAAGAACTAGCACAGTTTGAACAAAATTCCCAAACCATTAAACCTACTGCCGCCGTGACACGAGAAGTAACCGACACCTAAAATTCACCAGTATCGTAGGTTGGGTTGAACGGTCAAAAGCCCCTCGCTATCAAGGCCAATAGACGCTTGGCTGTCAACATCGCATTCCTACAAATAGCGACAGTGAAACCCAACATCAATGAACCAATGAACTAATATCCCCACAATGAATAAAAACGGAAACCCCCTCCTAGAAGTTCGAGATTTACGCCAGTTTTTCCCCATCCAAGAGGGCTTCCTACGACGGACTATCGGCTACGTCAAAGCTGTCAATGGAGTCAGTCTTACAATCAATGAAGGCGAAACCTTGGGGCTTGTGGGCGAGAGCGGCTGTGGCAAGTCCACTTTAGGCTGCACCATCCTCCGGCTTTATGAACCGACGGGCGGTGAGGTTATCCTGCACGATGGGGATGAAAAATTCTCTGTGTTTGAACTGTCCCACCGCGAGATGCGCCAAGTCCGTGTCAACATGCAGATGATTTTTCAGGACCCATTTGCTTCATTAAACGAGCGGATGACGGTCCTAGACAACGTGATTGAGCCGTTGGTTTGCAACGACATCGGGACAAGCCAAGAACGGGAAGCGAAGGCTGAAAATCTCCTGATACAAGTAGGGCTCCAAAAAGAACACCTGCGCCGCTACCCACACAGCTTCAGTGGGGGTCAAAGGCAGCGAATTGGTATCGCCCGTGCGCTCTCCATCGAGCCGAAATTTATCGTTGCAGATGAACCTGTCTTTGCCCTCGATGTGTCGGTACAGGCACAAATCCTGAATCTGATGCAGGAGCTGCAAGCAGAATTTGGTCTCTCCTACCTCTTTATCTCGCACGATATGGCGGTAATCCGCTATGTGTCCGATCGCATCGCCGTCATGTACGTCGGCAAATTGGTCGAATATGCCGAGCGCGATGAACTGCTGCATCGCCCCACCCACCCATACACCGAAGCCTTGCATTCAGCCGTGCCACGACTGACCCAACGCGGTCGCCGCAATCGCATTATCCTCGAAGGCACGCCACCCGATCCGAGTGATTTGCCTACCGGCTGCGTTTTCCAGGCCCGATGTCGGTATGCCGAAGCGAGATGTAGAGAGGAAGAACCCGAGCTAAAAGAGATTTCAGACGGTCATTTTGTGGCATGTCATTTGGCAGAAGAACTTAATTTAGTAGGAATTCAAAGCTAGGCGGCGGATAGCAGGTCAGGGGGGAAATATGCAAGTCTATTGTAGGTCGAGATTCATATCTCGACAAAACACCCGGACTATCGCGCAATGTTCCGAGCTGGTGCAAAGAAACCAAGTTTTTGACAAAAACTCGGTGTCTCTTCCCATTTTGCGCTTTCTTTTGACATGAACCTTCAGAATATGTAGATGCCCTCATACTCAGATTGATCAGGCGGTTCTACCTTCGCATTACGACCAAATCTAAAGGTCACTACGACCGAGTATCCGTTCAGATCTGAGTTATCGAGTCCTTCGATTCCAACACCACGGATATAGCGGTAACTCCCTCCAAAATGGATTTGGAGATAGGTTTTCACATTCCACACTATATTGAGTTGTGGCTCAACAATAAAGATACTATCGTCGGGCCCACCATATCTATTATAGTCATCAATTATATAATAAGCCTGTTGATACCGATCCGTCAGCCCACCAAAACCGATTAAAGTTTGGGCAGAGAGGTGGATATCTTGACTAGGCGCAACAATATATTCTAACTCCAGTCCGCTATAAGCAAATTCAAACTCACGTTCAGCAGAACGAGACGTCTCTACCTCTATGTCTCTGAGTAAGCCGTAAAAGCCACCTCCAATTGCATACTTATGCTTGTAAATCCAACCTGCCCGACCACCAACGATCAAGCCAAATACATCGTTGATCTGCGTCACCTTTAATACCGGCCCCCCAAAACCACCGCTTTCGCTCGGCTTCTCAGTTGCCGCTTCCTTTACATCCTCCTCCGCCCCAAGAGATGTTGTTAATATAAAGAAAAGCAGGAAAAGTGTCAGTTTTTTCACCGAGTTCTCCTCAATTTTGAGTGAAATAGCCCAATCAAATATGGATTGGTGGACTGAATCTGTAGACGAAACAAATCCGAGTTGCGCTTATATTCATCTTTCAATTTGTCTGAAGATATTACGCTTTGCAGAGCCGGTTACAATTCACGGTAATCCCCTTTAAATACCTCTTTAACGTGCCAACCGATAAACTCCACTTCCGGATAATAGGACGGCCTTTGAGGGAAGCTAATTTGTTCACCGTGAAACTTCATAAGCCATTCCTGAAAGCCCACTGAACCGCGAGCATCTTCTGATACCAGTATTGCTAATTGATTAGACAGCGTAAACGCCCCAAGATCAAATAGCTTATGGTGTAGTGAGCATAGAGCCAATCCATTCGCTTCCGTATCGGGACCACGATGCGTATACCATTTGATATGGGCAGCTTCTAGCGCAATGGGTGAGGTCCCCAATTTCACATCAAAGCCGCAGACAGCACATTTGTATTCGTAGGCTTTTAGGATATTCGCTCGAA
The DNA here is from genome assembly GCA_021295755.1 of Candidatus Poribacteria bacterium. Taxonomy (NCBI): domain Bacteria; phylum Candidatus Poribacteria; species Candidatus Poribacteria bacterium. Next base: position 7,044 of record JAGWBT010000066.1, on the reverse strand, counting down.
AGCTAGGGTCTCGCTTTCGTCGCTTGGGGTCTCGCCTCTGTGGCTTAGAAATCTGGAGCGGTGAATCAATTTCAACAGCCTGTAAAATATCTTCATGAATGGAATGAGGAAAATGAATCTCTAGCAGACTCTGGATTATTTCAAGAGACAATGTGGAGTCTTTTTGAAGTTGATGGACAATATCCTTGGGAAAACCTCCAGAAACATCGTGATGATCCAGATCGCGTTTAAAAGGGTCTCCACTGACTGTTTCGCGGATTTTCTTGGCATCGGGTATCTCCCAAACCCCATCATTTTTGAGATGCCAGAACGGATAATATGGTCTAGGCTTAGCTTCTGTGGGGCCAAACTCCTCCAGTAATTTTCCAAGATTCTCATGTACCTCGGAGTATCTAAGGCAGCGTTTGCTATCTTGTAGCAATCTTCTAATTGCATACAGAACCAACAAGGGTTTGTGTGGTGCTCTTTTCCCCGATTTTTGCCATGGTCTCAAGGACTCAAATTTCTGAACAATTTCTTCTCTGCCCACTTTTCATGCTCTGCTGTTTGGGAGAATTCACAGTAAGCTAGGCACTACAAATCAAATACGGTTCCTCATCGTCCTCATCATCAAGGACATCGCCGTAGGACACAACTTCCAAACGCCCGATGAATCGGGCAACTACAGCAGGGGCACCATCACGGATCCCGTAGCGAACAACGATCGTTGTTCACTACTGAAGTGCGTAACTCCTATGAAGAGTGTTCATAAATAACTTTCAATGCGTCTACACATCAGGATTCCCACTGTGGGAGAGACTTCTTAGCCTTGATGCCAATCTCAAATGCTGCGCCATTGCAATGCAAATCCTTTCGAATCTCCGAATGGCATCGGGGCAATAACCGCAATCTGCGACATCTACGGTTCAGATCTAACCGCTCAACCTAACCTACATTTATCCGCGTAATCCGCTAAATCCGTTTTAATCCGCGATTCAGACAAATGGCAACTGTCGCCCCGCTGGGGCTTGGCAGGAGGTGCCTATTCTTCGGCTATACACATATCGCCCCGCTGGGGCTAAATGCACCAACGAATCTTTCCCCATTTTCGCCCATCACGTACCCTATCCTGAAAATCCTTGAATCCAGGAAATCCTGATTCGGACAATAATTATGCCCTACTTGAGTAGTTTATGCAACTTGGATTTGTCCTTGTGTACCGATTATCTCGTATAATGGTAACCGCTACTGAATACTTTGTGCCCTACTACTCTACCGCCTCTAAGTCAGTTAAATCTTCGACTTCGGCGATATCTGCCAGCATTCGAGAATATTTGCGCAATTCCACCTGGAGAGCAGCAAGTTCTTCGCGGAAAGCGGCGCGTTCCGATTCCTGTTCAAAATCACCTGCCAAGCTCTTTCGATGCCACTTTGCAGTAAACGGACGAATGACTTGGTTAAGCACAACAATTGCAATTTTTGTGAAGTTGATGCAATCCGGTCCCTGTTCTTTAATGACTTCTCTCGTAACTGCAAAAAGTGAGTAGACACTGTCTAATGCTGTTTTCTCATCGCCGTGCTCGGTAGGCAAAGGTTGTGTGGTGATTCTTGTAAGCAATTCGATATACAGTGCCCAAGCAGCGTCTTTATCGGCTGTTTTTGGATTCCACTCCATTTGCAAAAAAGAGGGCGGAATCTTCAGGCTCGTCATACCCGATTTTCCAAGGATATCTGAGAATCTCACTATTACCACCTTTCCCCAGAACAGTTGTTTACAAACGGAGGGGGGGAGTTGTCAGGAGTCCCACCGTGGGAGAGGCTTCCTAGCCTCGAAGCCACTATCAAATCCGCATCACTGGGCTTCAGATCACTTGAAATCTCCCAATGGCATCGGGGCACTAATCGCAATCTGCGACATCTACGGTTCAGACTTAACCGCTCAACCTAACCTACATTTATCCGCGTAATCCGCTAAATCCGTTTTAATCCGCGATTCAGACAAATAGCACAAATTCTACCGTTAATCTCAATGCCAGATAATTTTCCATTGGTGGGAGAAAATCCAAGGCGATAATCGCTATAAATTTTACCACACAATTGTTTCGTTGTGTAGGAAATATTCGCACACAAAAAACATTGTCAATCCGATTTCTATCCCTGTCAGGTGACCGTCCCTTCTATAGTTAGCACAAATCGAGCAGCAACAGACCATTTTTCACACAGCCTCTGAAAAAGAAAATGTATGATAACCTACATTTATGGTGAAAAAATAGGTTATAATAAGAGCGATGAACCTATTCAAATGCACCGAATATAACTATACAGGACTTACGCAGTTGGTTCATAAGTCCCCCTGAGTTTCCCAAGTCCCCCTGACAAGGGGGATTTAGGGGGTTGGGCGGATTTAGGGGGTTAAAAATACAAAAATCTCGCGCTACGTGCTGAAATGCGTAAGTCCTGAAATGTCACGATTATACCATTAGGAGTTCGGAACGGAGTCGCAAACTCCTCCCGATAAATCAGGAGATGCCCGACATACGGATATAAGGGTCAATTTTAACGCAAGTTGCTAGAGCACGTTGAAATTTATGTGAAGGCTGCTCATAAATCACTGCTGATTTGGCAGGTTAGCAAACTTTTCAGTGGAGTATTGCTCATAAATCAATGCGAATATAGCAGGGCAGCAAACCTTTCAGTGAAATCTTGCTCACAAATTAATGTTGATTTGGCAGGGCAGCAAGCCGTTCACAGGCAACCGTTTAGCATAGCACACTTATGTAAAACTGCTCAAGTATAGTGGCCATCGGGATTCGCGGCACACCCGCGAATTATGAATACCCGTCTAGGCCATTGAAAATATTTTTTTTACCTGTCAGGGCCCTGCCAAATCTCTGAATCGTACCGGTGGGCAATCTTGTCGAAGATTACGTTCCCGATACATCGATATTCTGCCTAGGGGCACGATCGGGTTGGGGGATATAGGGAAGCATCACGCATCATGTTTCACATTTTCTATCCTGTAAATCCTTCAATCTGGAGAATCCTGATTCAGACAGGCAGAACGACCACAACTAGCAACTTGCGTTACATCTATATCAGACACTACAAAATCAATCAACTAACAAGGAGGAAAACAGTGCCAAGGTACGAACTCGATGGACAGGTGGCAATCGTAACGGGCGCCGGACGCGGAATTGGCAGAGCAACCGCCCTACGACTGGCTCACGAAGGCGCGAGTGTCACCGTTGCGGACATCAATGAAGCAAACGCAAGAGAAGTTGCCGAAGCAATTGAGGCAACCGCCGGATCTGCCCACGCCTTCACAGTGGACGTAACAAACAGAGCCGATACCGAGCGAATGGTGTCCGAGACAGTTGAACGGTTTGGCAAGTTAGATATTCTCGTCAATAACGCGGGTATCGCAATCATCGCATCCCTAATGGACACCGACGAAGCTGCATGGGACGCACTGATGAACGTGAACGCCAAAGGCGTGTTATTCTGTTCGCAAGCAGCTGCACAACAGATGATCGCTCAGGGCAACGGAGGTCGCATTATCAACAACGCCTCCGGCGCAGGCAAAGTCGCGCCCGGCAAAGGCACACCGCTCGGCGTCTACGCTGCGACCAAACACGCCGTTGTCGCACTCACCAAACAGTTCGGCTTAGAGTTGTCAGAGCATGGGATCCTCGTCAACTGTGTGTGTCCCGGCATTGTGGACACATCAATGTGGGAGTTAATTGATCGTGAAGTCGCGCTGTTGGAAGGTGTGCCAGTCGGTTCAGTGAAGGAGCGAGCGGCAGCCCGCATCCCCGTTGGACGTATCCAACAGCCGGAAGATGTCGCCAACCTAATCGCCTACCTAGCGTCATCAGACGCAAGCTACATCACCGCCCAAGCCCTCAACGTATCCGGTGGCATGTTGCCATATTGATGATTTGCGAAAATCTTGCATTGGGTCTATAGAAAAATCCTTGCCCTCAACCCCAAAATCGGTTATCCTTTTGACGGATTCTACTATTCGCCAATCCGCCCATTTTCAGAGGAGAGGATATGACGGAACATACATTTCCCTTAATTGAAGTCTCCGGCGACGCATATCAGCTAGGCTACCAGCACGGTGCACAAGCCGCTGACCTTATCCAAAAGTATCTGTTATGGATCGAGAGGTTGACAGGTAAACCGATGGACTTCCTGTGCCAGAATGCGATGGCTTTTCTGCCCATGATGCAGAAACTCAGTCCCGCCTTCGTGGAGGAGGTTCGAGGACTTGCCGACGGAGCGGATATCAGCTTTGAAGAGGCAGTACTGTGTCAGGCACGTGCCGAAGCCGCCCGCGTGCACGAAGGGGGCTGTACGGCGTTTGCCCTCACAGGCTCCGCCACCGCTGATGGGCTCCCCTTGGCAGGCCAAAACCAGGATCTGGAAACGGAATACGCAGATGTGGCGATTCTGCTTCACGTCAAGCCGACCGATGGTCGCCCTAGAGCCTTGATATTCACCTTTGCCGGACAGCTCGGCTATTCAGGTATGAACCAGTACGGCTTAGCCCACTTCGCCAACGCCCTCTACGATTTTCAGTGGTCTCTGGGGGTTCCCCACTATCCCCTCAAGCGCGTTATGCTAGAGCAGCGGCACCTCGAAGGATGCCTTAAACTCTTGAAGAAGCACCGTACCTGCTCGGCGGCAAACGCAGTAATCTGCGATGGCGAAGGTAAAATCGGCGATATCGAGATCCGCCCTGAAGGGATTGTCCCCTTCGATGATGAACATTCAGACTGTCGCCTGCACACCAACCACTACCTGACCGCTCCGTTCGCGAGTTACGAAACCCACTCCCTGCCCGACTCCTGCCCTCGACTTGACCGCATCCGTCTGCTCATTCAAGAAAATTGGGGCGAGATTACCGTCGAAACCCTGAAGGGTATCCTTGCAGATCACGAAGGCGATCCGGGCGGTATCTGTCGGCACGGAGAAAAGAACATGCACTCGATCTCCGGTTACATCGCCGAACCGGCAAAGAAGGTACTGCATGTCCGCCGAGGACACGGCTGTCTAGGCACTTGGCAAACCTACTCGGTATAGACTAACCGATGGTGTGAATCTACAGCTGTTGATAACGTGAAACGTAATGCGTGAAACGTGAAAATCATTGGTTTATCAGTTCATTTAGCCCCAGAGGGGCGACATGTCTATAGTACACAGATAAATAAATACCCTAAAGCCCCAGCGGGGCGACATGTGTATCCTAAAGGTGGAACGTAAGAAGAATGAATGAACTAATGAACTCCCCGGCAAATCGGGATTTTCAACTTAAACGATGTAGAAAAGACATCCTCACCAACTCGCACCAGAGGTTAATAACGCTTGAGACGCTTCTGTTGGAGGAAGTAAGAGATGCAACTTAAAGGTAAAACAGCGATTATTACCGGAGCGGCAGGCGGTATTGGTCGTGCTACAGTCCTTCGATTCGTGGGTGAAGGAGCACACGTTGTCGCTGCCGACATTCAGGGGGAAGGTGCCGAGGAAACTGCCCATATTGCAAGTGCGGATCATCCCGACACAGTCATCGCACATACTGTTGATGTCAGTCGGGGCGATCAGGTAGAGCAACTTATTTCAGAAACAGTCTCACATTTCGGTCAACTCGACACTATCTTCAGCAACGCCGCTATCATGCGGGACGGCTCGGTCGTGGATCTGCCCGAAGAGGATTGGGATGCACTCTTCGACGCCAATGTTAAAGGAGCGTTTCTCTGTGGAAAATACGGTATCCCCGCCATGCGTCAAAGCGGCGGCGGTTCGTTTATCATCACAGCATCGGTAAACAGCTTCTATGCCGAATCCGACATCGCAGGCTATTGCGCCACCAAAGGTGCTGTCCTGCAGCTCACGCGAGCCATGGCAATCGATCACGGTCCCGAAGGAATACGCGTCAACTGCATCTGCCCCGGCTGGATTGAAACGGCGATGTCACAGCCCTTTTTGGAGGAAAATCCCGAAGGTCGTGAGTTCGCAGGCACCATCGCTCCAATGGGACGCATCGGTCAACCCGAAGATGTAGCGGAGGTAGCACTGTTCCTAGCAAGCGATGCGTCACGATTTGTTACAGGAGCCGCTTACACCGTAGACGGCGGTTGGACCGCAGGCATGACAAAAGCCCTCGCCTTAATTTAGAAATCCATAAAGTAGTAGGCACACTCCGTGTGCCGTAACCCTTGCACCAATGGACTAATGAACCAAAAATTTCACCGTCAAGGAGACCCGCTAAGTCTCCCGACATAATCATCTGGAGAATATCAAATAATGATGGCAAACGCCCCAAAAGACTTATCGACACAAGATTACCGTAAAATGGATCAGGCACACGCTTGGCATCCGCTCTTCCAACACCAACTCTTGGATCAGTCGGATCTCCTCGTCTTTGAAAGTGCCACTGGAACGACAATTATCGACGCGGACGGAAACGAATACCTAGACGCCTACTCGGCACTTTGGAATGTCAACGTCGGCTATGGACGGCAGGAGATCGCCGATGCCGTTTACGAGCAGATCCAGAAGTTACCGTACTACCCACACGCACAGATTAACATTCCCGCCACCCTCCTATCTGAAAAACTAACGAGCCTTCTGCCCGGTAATCTGAATCACGTCTACTTCTGCAACAGCGGCTCAGAAGCCAATGAGACCGCGATAAAAATGGCGAGGCAATACGGACGGCAGAAGTATCCCGGCGACAATCGTTACAAGATTATCAGTCGCTATCGCGGGTATCACGGCTTCACATACGGGGCAATGTCCGCAACGGGCCAAACCCGTCGTCGCAAAGCGTTTGAACCACTTGTTCCCGGCTTCCATCATGTCCACCCGCCCTACACCTATCGATATGGTCAAGGCTGCAGTGAAGCGGATTTCGGCATCGCCTGTGCGGACGAAATCGAGAAAGTGGTTCAGTGGGAAGGGGTAGAGACAGTGATAGCCGTGATAGCCGAGCCTATCATCGGTGGGGGCGGAGTGCTTGTACCACCGGACACCTATCTCCCAAGAGTCAGAGAGATCTGTGAT
>JAGWBT010000065.1:4837-22296 GCA_021295755.1 Candidatus Poribacteria bacterium | reverse complement strand
GTCCCAAAATCAATAAAGGTCGGGGTATTTCCATCAACCACGATATTCCGGGCGTTATAATCCAAAGTGCCTAGCGTCGACGTTGCGCGATGCAAGCGATTCGACAGGCGTTCCCAAATTGCGTCAAGCCTTGTCGCTTGATCGGCGGGCATTGGCTCTCCATTCATCCACGCTAAATAGTCGAGGGTTTTTCGCCCTTGATCCAGTAGCGTTTCCATCATATCGCGCAGGAACACTGGATAATCGAGAGGGTATATGTAGGGATTGAGCGTGTCGGCGTTACTGGCGAATCCCTCCTCTAGTTGGCAGAACGCTCGGACGGTGTTCTGAACAATCGACTTCAACTCACCAGTTGGTGTTTCTTGGGCAAGATTATCAAGTGTCGTATCCCCGCACCATTTCATCAGTAAACAGCTCGCTGAATCTGACCACCAGTAAAGCTCTGGCACGGGGCATCCCGCCTGATGTAACCTCAAAAGAGCTGCGGATTCAGTCTGAAATCACCGACCGGTTGGATTATCAGATGTTGTTTCAGAAGGTAGGTGCGCCCCATTGCCGTTAGTCGCCAGACGTTGTTTCTTTCGAGCGTGCCGTGTCGGATTGGAACGCATTTTATCTGATTCGATGAAATGTGGAGGTATGCAGCAATCTGTTCGATTACTTGTGGGGGATCTGGTTGGTTCATGCGGCGGTTGAATTCATGCAAATTTCTTAATCACTACGCTGTAGTGGGCGCACTCCGATGTGCCGCAATTTGCAGAACAGTCACGGCATACAGAGTATGCCTACTACTTTACTAAACGGCATATTGCTTACGTTTGACAACCTCAATCAGGGAGGGCTTATCCAGCGTCAACGCTTTATCAACTGTCGGCTTGAAATCAGCCTCATCTTCGACGCAAAAACCGACTGCACCGAACGATTCCGCAAACTTGACGAAATCAGGATTGACCACATCAACGCCCAGCCCTGTGCCAAACCGATCGACTTGGGTCCGCGCGATGGAACTGAAGGTGTTATCGTTCATGACGATAGTGACGATCGGTAGATTATACTTCACAGCCGTTGCTAGCTCCGGACTGTTCATCAGGAAACCGCCGTCACCACAGAGGGCAACCACTTTGCGAGCTGGATGGGCAACTTGTGCACCGATTGCGCCCGGCAACCCAATTCCCATCGCAACGGAAATTCCGGACCAGATATACATGCCCGGCCCGTAAACTGTAAAGTCTTGCGTAGCAGCATATCCGGTGATATTGACATCAACGCTCAAGATAGCATCAAGGGGCATTGCAGCGCGGAGTTGTTCAATAATCGGTGAACGTTCCGCATAAGCCGCCTGTCTGTGCAATTCGCGCAATCGCTCACCCCAACCGTCAGTCTGTTCCTTGAGTTCAGCATTCAGTTGCTGCAAGACCACCTTCGGATTCGCACTAATTCCAACGGCGGCGGGGTAGTCCCGATTAATCTCTGCGGGATCAGCTTCGATGTGCAGCAGCGGCTGATTAATCTTCAGCGACCAGTTGCCTGTGTCCCGATAGGTAAAGCGTGTACCGATGGCAATCAACAGATCAGATTCCTTCAACGCCCTGCGCGTGGTGGGATTGTTGAAAACACGCAGTGAGTATGGTGAATCTTCCGGGATCGCGCCTTTGGCCTTTGCGCTCGTTGCAACAGGCGCGTTGAGCAGTCTCGCAAATTCAAGTAGCTCTTCGGTCGCCCGCGTATGGCAGATCCCGCCGCCCGCAAAAATGAACGGACGCTCTGCTTTCTCAATCAACTCAATAGCTTCATTAATTTCGTCGGGACTTGCGCCCGGTCGCAGCCCTTTGTTCATAGGGGGAACGGACAAGCTGCTTTGAGTGTCAGCATCATTTACCTCGGCATTCAGCGCATCCGTGGCGAGTTCGATTAAAACGGGTCGAGGTCGTCCTGAACGTAGTGCACCGAAGGCTCGGTTGACAGCACCGGGAATCTCTCGGATATTGTGGACGATCTCTATGTGCTTCGTCATTGTCGCAAACGCAGCTTTCTGATCTAATCCGTGAAACATCTTCCCCGGATCTTTCTTGGCAAGATGGGAGGGATTTTGTCCCGTGACCAGCAGCACCGGCGAGCAAGCCGTGTATGCTTCACCAATTCCGATCGCAGCGTTGGCTGCTCCCGGTCCCGGCACGGTCATACATACACCCACTTCGCCTGTCGAGCGGGCATATCCATCCGCCATGAATGCACAACCTCCCTCATGGCGACCCACATAGTGGCGGATAGTATCGCGATTCTTATAGAGCGATTCATAAACGGGGTCTAAATGTCCGCCCGGTATACCAAAAATGTCCTTAACGCCTTGCGCTTTCAAACATTCGACAAAAAGTTCTCCTCCTGTCATTAATATATTCCTTTCAATTTTCATTTAATTTTTCGATGAGGTCTGTCATCATTTGCTACCTAAGCACCTCTTCGTCTAGAGCATAGTCCGCAACTTGCGTTAGGATACCACCGCACGACTGAAAACACAAGTGCAAAACGTCAGTTGATAGCGTCATTTAATTCGTCGGGCGGGGCAAGTCCGAGAGGATCCCGCGACCGGGGATGCCCCGCCTACGATGTAGGGATCAATCCTCCGTCTACTCGCCAAAATCGGTTAAAAAACGGAAAACTATAGTGGACCTTAGAATTAATGAGACACTCAAAACCGGTGCGGTTGGAAACCGCACCTACCGGAGGGCGAAAGCGTCTATTTATTTTTTGAATTCACTATAAATAGCCCTATCAATTGAAGTATGGCACACTCAGATTCGTTAAGATCCACTGCGTCGCGCAACGATAAATCTCGCCTGTCCGGAATCAAAGGCTAACTGCGTGTATGTCTTCCCGTCAGCATGCCAATGGGATAGCGCATTCCGTTCACCGTTTCTCGGATCCCACTCCTCAACGGTCGATTCCCACTGAATCTCAATCAGCGTTTCAATCGGTTGTTCACCACGATTGAATAGATAGAACAGATCCAGATCCGTGGATTCGCGGTGTTGAACGACGACTGCATGTGTTGGCGTATTATCGGGCTTAGCATAAATTTGTATCGGCAGCTTAATATGTTTTCGTAGCAATCGCTCAAGGGCTGCGGCTTTTTCGTTCGTCGGTCCCCGCAGGATGGACGTGCGCCGTCGATACAGCAGTCGTTCAAGCGGGTAGGGATCTAAACCAATTCGACCGTTGAGCAGGTACGGCACCGGATCTATGGCGATCAACCCGCCCCGTGCCTTGACAAACTGCATCAACACATCCACCGTTTCTTCCTGAAGCGCTAAACAGGACGGGAGCAGAACTCCTGAATAATCTTCTCCGTTTAGGCGCAATGTACGGCTGGATTTATCTACTTCCGCCTCAAGGAGACCCGTTTCGGAGACGATATCAAAATCGTATCCGAGCTCCCATACCATTTGACAGAGCCAACCCCATTCTTTTACCAGCCAATTCCACCCCTTTGGATCAGGTTTCGTCCACAGACTGTGAATCGGTGAGAGAACAAGCACCGATCTTTTCGGAACTCCGATTGATAGAAACTGACTAAAGTAATGTACCTCGCTGCCTCCTGATGTAACCTGACTGTTATTATGTTCCGCGTTACGTATCCACGAATTGAAGCCCAAGGCACTATCAGCAACAAATCGATCTGCGTGTGAATCGGATCTGCATAGACTGATCTGCCCTGAACTTTCTACGGATTCAAAATGGCTCCGTTCCGATCCCGGTTCTCGTGGACTCCGATCCAATCGGAGGAATCTGCGACTAGCAATCTGCTTCGCAATTAAAAACGGTTTGCGTTTATCCAGCTTATTAGCGTCGAGGATGGGACGGTCTGCGGCTTTCAGAATAGTTCCGATATCGACCTCTAACGCTTTGGCAGTTGATGGGAGGTTGATTCCGAATTGCAGATTCCATTGGTGAACAAATTCTCTTAATCCTCTGACACAGATCTCTACAAACTGCCGGGTCAATTGCTCCCAAAAGAGACTACGGATTGTTGCAGAGTCATAAGTTTCGTAGTACATTAATGGTAGGTAAGCTAGCAGCTCTGAGTCCAGAGTCTCCCCAAACGCATCGCTCCAAGGAATCGAGGTTGCTGGCACCTTGAAAGGAGAAAGAAACGTCGGGAAGTCGCAGCAGAATCCTGCAACGGCACCTTCTATCAGATCGTGAAATTCGTGGACGTACCTCTCCAAAACTTGGTGAGCGAGTGCACCAACTCCCGGTTGACTTAACAGGTCATACCCCTGTGTCTCTGTTTGATAAAGTCGAAAGATTGTCCTCCCTTTCAACCGGTCAGCAATGGAGAGATCACCGTTGACACAACGCTGGATATAATCCGTGATGTCGTAACAGGGTGCATCCGCATTCACTTCCGCGAGGAGGTAAATACGGTCAGATGTTTGGGAGGTGTCTGCCCAACTCCGGAGGTAGTTCTGGAGGGCTTCTCGCCCGGCGTGTTGATCGAACGAATATTCGCCAAAATTGAGCCAGAAGCGGGTTCCGGCCGTTACAGTATCAAGCAAAAGCCATGCAGCTGCGTCCTTACGTTTTAACTGCTGGAGTTTTTCGCGATGGGCATCAATCTCTTTCTGGGTAGTGAGACGCGGGTATGGGAGCAATACTTCTCCCCTCGTCCGCACGGTGGCTCGATCCAACATGGAGGGTGCAGTACTAGGAGATTTCCGTGAATCTGCGACATAACGATTGTCCACATTTTCTCCCATCAACAGAAATTTCCTATTTTGGTCTTTCCCAGCGAGGAAGGGATTGACCTCCTGTTTGAAAAGGGTAGGAAGTTAGGGGGAATTGCATTAGGTATCAGATTCGATGCCGAACGAGGCAAGTGCATCCGGCAGAGATCGGAAGTCGGAAATCGTGCTGTGCATCTTTCCGATTTTCACTTCAGTTGATGATTCGTTAAACCAGATGCCACGAATCCCTGACTGATTTGCTCCGAGCACATCCTTCTCAAAGCCGTCGCCCACCATCACCAGGCGATGTCTATCCAACCCAAGATTTTTGACGATGTAGTCAAAAAAGTCGGGCGCTGGCTTACTGTGACCGATAGTTTGGAAACAGTAGACTTTATCCAATAATGAACGGAGTCCAACCCGATCTAGCGCCTCCCAGATTGCCGTCTCATCTGAATCGACTGTATTTGTAGCGAGGGCGAGTGTCCATTGTGGACGAAGTTCGCTGAGCACCTCTTTGACGTTGGGGAGGGCTTCGACATAGTGCCAAGTAGCCATCGGTCCGCTAAACTCCGGGAAGTCCCGCATTAAGGTGTCACCCCAATCGAACAGGACACATCGGCATTCTCTGGCTATCCTTGACATTTTCCAATCTCTCTTGCTAAAATTGATTTCTAAACATTGCAGGCAACATTGTCGTCTGAATGATGCAGGCGTGGAAGTACATTTTATCCGAATATATCATCTTGAACACTAGATTGGTGGGTATTCTATCACATAGGGGGTAACCTCGCAATCAAAAAGCGGGTGGATTTCATCGTACCCGAAAGGCCATTGTTAATTGGAAACAGGGCGATTGGACGAATCATTCGTTGCAGAAGCTCACGAAAAACTGGGGCAAATCAGAAAAGGAAATTAGATGAAACTGTTAGAAGGGGTATTCACTGCATTCTCAATTCTACGCTCAAACAAATTGAGGTCATTTTTGACGATGTTGGGCATTGTGATTGGCATTGCGGGTGTCATCGCGATGATGTCCTTCGGAGCGGGTGCGAAGAAGATCCTGATGTGGGAGGTTGAAAAGGTGGGTGGCCCAAGCATGTTCGGGGTGTATCGGCGCGAATGGATTCGTAAGAATGAGAAGTGGATGCGGAATCCGAGCAAGCACTATCTGAAAATGGAAGATGTGCGTGCGATCCAAACCGACTGTCCTTCCGTTGAGGTGGCAACCCCAGAGGCTGGAGATAGCGCGACGATTTCGGTTGACGGCAAACGGAAGTTCGCTCAGATGCAAGCCACCTCTCAAGAGTATCAGATTGCACGTAAGTGGTACAGCGGATATGGTAGGTTTCTGTCTGATGATGATCTTAGCCTCTGGAGCAAAGTTTGTGTGATTGGGGAGGAGATCTGGAGGGATCTGTTTGCGGAACTTGACCCAATCGGGAGAGAGATAAAAATTAACAATCAACGGTTTACCGTCGTGGGTGTGATGGAGTCCAGAGGCAAGGGGCTTGATCCGGAAGGTAGTGAGGACAACCAAATATTTATTCCAATTACGACAGCTCAGACCCATTTCTGGGGCAACGATCAGGTGGGGCATATTCTGATTCGCGCAAAAGACCATCAATCTGTGGATCAAGCCGTGAAGGAGGTCAAAACAGTTCTGAAGCGGAACCATGATGGCGAGGAATTCTTTGAAACATGGGTGATGAAGGAGGAGCTAAAATCTGCCAATCGCATTATCATGGTTATTGAGCTCATCCTCGTCATTATCGCCTCGGTTGCTTTGGTTGTTGGTGGGATTGGCATCCTGAATATCATGCTGGTGTCTGTTACAGAGCGCATCCCGGAAATTGGACTGCGGAAAGCCGTTGGTGCGAAGAGTCGGGATATACGCGCACAGTTTCTCATCGAGTCGGTTATCTTGTGTCTCATTGGCAGCCTTATCGGCATCGCTCTGGGGGCGGCATTAGGCAGTGGCTTTGCGTGGGCGGTCAGCAAACTTATGAAGGATTTTATAGAGTGGCCCTCCGTCATCACCGTTGAATCCGTGTTGACAGCTGTATGCGCTGGTGGGGGTGTTGGCGTATTTTTCGGATACTACCCTGCAAGTCGCGCTGCGAAACTCACACCGATCGATGCGATAAGACATACATAAGCGCGTGAAACGTGAAACATCATTTGTTCATTGGTTCATTAGTACATTGGTTCATTCAATGAACTAGTGAAGTAAATCGACTGCTGCTGCATGATTTGTTACGATGAACCTCAGGTAAAAATCGCGTCCACAGTCATTTGAAAGTTTGGAAGGACTTCACTGCGGATGGTTTCGCCGAGACCAAAGTGCCCTAACGACTGAGATTGTTCCTTAGTCAGTTGTAGCCCTTCGACGGATCGGGCTTCACGACTGACCAGCCAGCACTCCTTGACACCAATCGGCTGGTAATCTGCCAACTTTCCTGACAGCACTCTTTCAGTGTCCGAGGTCGAGAGCACCTCGACGACCAGATCCGGTGCAATTTCAAGAATCTGTAGTTCTTCAATGGCATCAAAACCGGTGCCGGAGAGTTTGTCTTTGTGAATAAACAATACATCAGGTTGACGGGTGCGCAGTGGATGGCGTTGGAGGATAATATCAACCGGTGCAAACAGCACTACACCAAGACCTTTTGCTTCCACATGCTCGTCGAGTCGTTTGAAGATGTTTGCACTCATTCTTTGATGAGCGGGTATCGGGGCTGGAGACGGCATAAACTCTCCATCAATAATTTCATACGGGTGGTTGATTTCAGGCATCAGTAGGTAGTCTTCAAAGGAGATTTTCTTTTTCGTGGCTTCGGTTGTGGGTACAGATATAACATCCATGGGTCCCTCCTCTTACGTTTCATCAGTTTGTATTCTACAGGCTAAACGGTGCTAGTGACATTGATGGATTCCCTGTTGTAATCAATTCACTAATCAGTTTCCCCGTGATCGGTGCGAGTAGAATGCCGTTCTTGAAGTGCCCCGCAGCAACAAACACATTCTCAAAACCCGGCAATACTCCAATATATGGACCGCCCTTTGCGTAAGGACGCAGCCCCACCCACGTCTGTACAAAGGACTTCTCGGCGAGGCTCGGCATTAACCCAATGCCGGCTTCGATCATTTGTCGTGTGCCTTCCAATGTAGTCCGTTTGTCGTAGCCGACGAATTCAACCGTGGCACCGATCAAGATCTTCCCGTCAGACCGTGGCACCAGATAGACGCCTAGTCCGTCAATAACGTGCCGCAGGATTGGCGGCATCACTTCTGCTAGCACCATCTGTCCACGTGCTGGCTCCATCGGCAGCGCACCACCGAGTTGTGCAGCGATTGCCCCGGACCAGCACCCCGATGCGATTACAAATGTGTCCCCATAAATGCGCTCTCCGTTCACCTCAACGCCTACCACCCGCTCTCCGTCTCGTAGAAAGGCAGTCACAGGATTGCCAAACAGAAATTCCGTCCCCAACAGCGCTGCCCCTTTTGCTAACGCTTGCACCAGCTTGGGATTCCTGACCTGTGCATCGTGTGGGAAGCGCACTCCTCCGACAATCGATGGGGAAATTGCAGGCTCCAGTTCCCAGACCTCTTCAGGTGTTAGCACCTCCGCAGAAAACCCCCGATCCAACCGCCGTGAAGCTAATCCCGTCAACCCCTGTTTCTCCTCATCGGTAAAGAACACGGCGATAGATCCAGACCTAATAAACTCAATATCTATCTGCGTTTCCGCTTGCAACGCCTCTGCTAACGCCGGATAAAGATCCAAGCTCGCACGGCAGAGTTCGGCATAGGGGTCGTGCGTTGATGCGTGAGATGCCAAGATACCCGCACCCGCCCACGACGCCTCGCGTCCGACATTGTCCGCCTTATCAATTACGAGAGACCTTACCTGCGCTTTAGCAAGGTTGTAAGCGATTGCACAACCGATTACGCCGCCGCCAATAACAATAACATCTGCACGGAGAGATTCTATATTCATGATTTTCTTCAATTGCGTAGCAATGCCTCAAAAAATGTAAAATTATAGTGACTATGTCCTTACATTCGATTATAATAGACTGACGATTGAATGTCAAGATCCAAAAAAATAGGAAATACTACCGCCCCTGATCCCCGTAAGGGTACAAGAAGGTCTATCCGCTATGAGACGACATAGAACCATCTACTTCAACGATGCCCGTCATTACTATCTGTTCGTTTTTGAGCCGCCGATCCGGTTGGAAGAGGCGTGGTCTGCCGTGGACGAGGTCGCTGGTACAAGCTGTGATACCTTTATCTACGGGGTGTCCCGCGCCGATGGGCTATTTTACCCCTCCACAGTCGGCATGCAGTTTGGAGATGACATCCGTCCCTTTGACAGTGCGCCATACTGGCGCATCTGGGAAAACATGCAGAGCCTGATAAGCCGAGGAATCGATCCATTGACTCTGCTTATCGACCGCTCTCATGAGAAAGGGATGGATTTTTTCGCCAGTCTGCGCATGGGAGGTTACGGCGGTATGGATCCGCAGCATGAGTTGGCAAACGGCGGACGGGGATTTGTCCACCCGGAAGTGCGTGACCATCAGTTTGCTGTGTTGGAAGAGCTCGCCACGCAGTATCCTGTAGAGGGCGTGGAGTTAGATTTCGCTGCGGCTCCGGGCGGAAGCCCTTTCTGGCTCACACCCGAAGATGTCCCGGAGTATACACCGGTGATGACCGATTTTGTTCGGAGTGTCGCCGAGATGGCACGAAATCGACCGGGGGAACCCGGGCAGATCGGGGCGCGGATATATCCTACCTTGGAGTTAAACCAGAAAACGGGGTTGGATGTACAGACTTGGCTCCAAGAAGGGCTAGTTGACTTCGTCGTTCCGATGGTCTATGCGTTTTTTGTGCTCGACTCCAACACGCCGATTGATTGGTTGGTCCAGGAGGCACACGAAAACGACATTTCGGTATACGCTATGTTACAACCCTATTACAGCGAAGAAAATCGACGGTTCTATTCGGTAGAGGACGCAACGCCAGCCATGATGCGGGCAGCAGCTGCTAACTTTTGGGAACGTGGGGTCGATGGACTATACACTTGGTTTCTGCCTTGGCCCCTAGGCGATTCGGAGCGCCGCACCCTCACAGAGTTGGGAGACCCGGAGTTAATCAAAGAAGGCAATAAACACTACTTCCTGCGCCGACGCTCTGAGGCGACGAGCGGACACGATTACGAAGCCTTCCTACCAGTGGAAATCCTAGCGGCAAACCCAGAGGCACGTTATCAGATCCCCTTTTCCATCGCTGATGACCCTCAGAATGACCGGGTGCAGAGCGTTCGACTCCGCATTGGTGTGACCAATCTCGTGACAGCAGACACATTTGAAGTACGGTTGAACGGACAGTCATTGGCGGCAGAACGGTGCACACGTACCATCATCAGATCGCGAGATCCGTACGCGGGTCAGTGGTTAGAATTTCATTTGGAATGTGTACGGCCACAGAAGGGGGCAAATGTGCTAGATGTTGCGCTGAGGGCACGACCTGCCGGATTCGTGGGTGGAGTCACCATCGAGGATGTAGAAATCCTCGTTGAGTACGGTCCATATCCGGCCCGGCTGCGCGGTTAATCTCAATGCGGTTGGAACTCTTTAATAGTTTAATGCCCCAAAATCACGAATGCAAGGCTTGACTTTATCCTCGCAGCATGATAAAATGACCGTGCAATTTTAGAAATCAGGAGGATTGGAATTTGGAACAACAGACACGAGGTACTATTGGGCAACAGATTGAGCTCCCATTCACGGAATCCGTGAGGATAAGTTTTCAGAGTTTGATGATCCGTTTCGGACGATCTGTCATCACAACCGCAGGCATTACGTTGGGGATTGCATTTCTGGTGTCAGTTTTGGTAAATAATGAGGTAACCGTTGCAATGAAAGAGAGCGGTTCAAGACAGGAAATCACCACCTTTGAAGAAGAAGAAACGACCGGGATTTCCATGAAAGATAAGTGGTTGATTATCATGTCCTTAATTGTCTGCGTCGTAGGAATCGCTAATTCGATGCTGATGGCGGTCACAGAACGTTTTCAAGAGATCGGCACGATGAAGTGTCTCGGTGCTTTGGATCGATTCGTCGTAAGATTATTTTTGTTAGAATCTGGGTTTCAAGGGCTAGCGGGTGCGCTCATTGGAGCTCTCATCGGTTGTCTCGGATCACTTCTCCTGGGGCTTAAGGATTACGGTTTAGATCTATTCTTCTACTTCCCCCTGCTGCCGGTGCTGAACGCGCAGCCCTCTAGATTCGGGGTGTTACTAATCATTCTTGCTGGTTGTGTGCTCGGCATGATTCTGTCCGTTATTGGCGCGGCGTTTCCAGCGTGGCGCGCTGCAAAGCTACCCCCAGCGGAAGCGATGCGGACTGAAGTTTAGGAGGGATATTAATGCCAGACGTTGTTGTTAAAACTGAAAAGGTCGTTAAGGAATACCGTATGGGCACTAATGTGCTCCGAGCACTGGACGGGATTGATTTGGAGATCTATACTGGAGAGTATATCTCATTGATGGGGCCGTCGGGTTCAGGGAAATCCACCCTCTTTAATATGATTGGTGCCTTAGACCTTCCGACCGCGGGTAAAGTTTTCATTGATGGTCAAGATATGGGACAACTCAGCCAGTCCCAAATCGCATGGTTCCGCTGTCACAGAGTTGGTTATATCTTCCAAAGCTACAATCTGCTACACGTCATGACGGCACTTGAAAACGTAACCCTGCCGATGATTTTCGCAGGTCTGTCGACAACCGAGCGTCGTGATAAAGGTGAAGAACTGCTGGAACGCGTTGGATTAGGAGAACGGATTCACCATAGACCCGATGAATTATCTGGTGGACAGCGGCAGCGTGTCGCAATTGCGCGCGCGTTCGCAAATGGCCCAAGCATTATTTTGGCGGATGAACCGACGGCGAACCTCGACACAGTCATCGGGCGTGAAATTATCGATTTAATCAAGCAACTTAACGTCGATCAGGGCGTAACCGTGATTTCGGCGACCCACGACTTAAAGATGCTCGATGTTTCAGACCGGATCGTTGATATTCGCGACGGATTGGTCGAACGGATCCGAGATCGGGATGAAATTGAGATTCAGGTTGGCGAAGTTGGAGGGCATTAAAGGGAGGAACACGGCGTAGTGCATTTTCAGGAACTTGACATTTCGCGATTGTCCCGTAACTCCAAAGCCTCCGCATGGCTGGAAGTCGGCTCTCGGGCCGATGGAGGCGACTGGCGCTTACCATTCCTATATGTGATAGGGGCAACCCCTGGTCCGACTTTGCTGGTCCTCGGAGCAGTGCATGGTGACGAATACGAAGGGGTTGAGACTATCCCCGCAGTTTTCCGGCGCGTCGCACCCGATGTACTACGTGGTGCATTATTGATGGTCCCAATTTGTAACGTGCCGGCCTATGAATCTGTTCTCCGTAGCAGCCCTATTGATGGCCTGAATCTGGCACGTGTCTTCCCTGGCGATTCCAACGGTACTATCACGCAACGGATTGCGTATTGGATTACCCAAAAGTTGATTAAACCCGCCGACCTCGTTATTGACCTGCACAGCGGAGGTGTGACCGCCGACATTCCGTCACTCATTGGTTTCACCCATAGCGACGATGAACTTGGTAGACGCTCACGCGCCGGCGCGCTGGCATTCGGTGCATCGGTCGTATGGGAACATCCACCGCCTATGCCACCCGGTCGGACCTTGTCAGCAGCCACAGATCTCGGCGTACCGGCGATCTATACCGAAGCTGGCGGTGGCGGATACGCACATCCGTCTGATGTGCACTGTTTTACCACCGGTGTAATCAATGTGATGAAGCATCTTGATATGCTAGACGGTCAGCCTCAGATTCAACCCGTAACACATCACCTGTCCGGGGATGGAAATATGGACAGCGTCATTTCGACACCTGCTGCTGGCTATTTTCGATCCGAGGTAGCCTTGCTGGACGAAGTTAGCGCTGGTCAAGGCTTGGGCACTGTTCGCGATCCCTTCGGTGAAGTAGTGGCGGAAATAACGACCACAACTGCTGGCGTTGTTATTATGTTGCGACGTATTCATCGGGTTCATGTCGGCGATAATTTGGCTCATGTGACGGGACGTTTAAGCAATTAACTTCTCCTAAAGGTTAATCATTGATAAAACGGCTTTCATCGAACAATCTTCCTACCTTAAACTTCTGCTACTGTTTTCCCGATAGGACGGACTTTCATAACGCTCCATCTGCCACGCCTCGGCGAGATAGCCGCTGCATAACAAGATCGAAACATACTCTGAAATGACTCCGATTCTCAGGAACAAATCGGCACTTTGCTCAAGATTCAGGATTTCCTGATATATTCACTCACAAACCTCTAACACACTGGGAATAAAGATGCAAAATACGCTCAATGCGAACACCTTACTATCACCTGTTGAGGCATTAACCGTGACATACGATCGGGAGCGCCTTGAGGATATCGGCCACATGACCTGTATGACGCTGGTGCTGCTTGGTAATTACGCACAGACGGGCCACCTCGGCGGCCCGTTGGCTTACACGCCCTACAATATCGCACTCCATTTAGCGGGTCCAGAACTAGGAGGTTTGCGCTACGACTATCGTAATCCCAAACATCCGTTCTGCGATAAGTTCATGCTCGCCGGCGGGCATAACATTCCGACCGCGTATGCGTTGTGGATGATTATGGGTGAGGCAATGGCGCGGGCACACACAGCCACAGGAGATCCGCGCTACCAGGTTGCACCGGAAATCGCGATGTTGCCGATAGATGCACTAGGCTTTAGACGCGGCGCAGGGGCACTAAAGACCTTACTGAAAGAGAACGATTTGGAGGGCCATCCGCTGTTTACGCAGGCAGAATTACGCGGTATCCGGTCGCTGGCGGGGCATTCCGAAACAACCGATTTGACTAACGATGTCAACGGGGGACCCTCTGGTATTGGTATCGCGACAGCCGCCGGCAAAGCAGCATTCTGGAATTTTCTAGATGCTCCTGACTCCTTGAAAGTGCTCGCACTTGAAGGTGAATTTGCCATGACTGAGGGACACGCCCAAGAGTTAAAAACACAGGGGCTCGCAATGCAGGTGGGCAAACGTCTGCGTATCCTACTCTCATATAATAACGCTGGTATTGATGATGCCTTAGTGGGTGGGGTAATTGATTCCAAGTATAAGCAGTACCAACTTGAGGAGCAGTGGACTTCCTACGGCTGGAATGTGTTTTCCCTTGAAGATGGTAATGATTATGATCAGATTCTCGCGGTTCTCAAAACGATGGAAGATTGGGATCCCGAGGACCTACGCCCCATGATCGTTATTGGCAGGACGGTCAAGGGGTATTGGCCCAGTGCGGTAGATGGGAAGATTGAGGGGTACGGCGCTCAGTTAGTCAGCTACCCCAGCCATCCGTACCAGCTAAAAATGAACGAAGACTATTTCGTTGCCTTAGCAGGAACCTTTGAGAAGCGTTACGGGGTAGAATTCGAGGGAATTCGCAACGGACCGGTAACCGATGAGCGCGAGCGTCTGATACAGTTCAAGACCAACATTGACGTGGTGATGTCGGTACTTCAGCAAAAAGGGTTGGGAGACTGGCTCGCCAATCGACTCGTCGATATTGGTGACGCGGTTCAGGATGATTTACCGCTCCGGGTTGATACCAACCGCGATCCGTTTCTGGACGACCGGCTTCGGGTCGAAAATCTGCCGGTTGAGCCGCAGACGCCTAGCGTGAAGAATCCAGTATCGGGCGAGGAACAGGAAATAGATATCACCCTATTCAAGGAACCCGGAGAGGTTGCCGGAACCCGCCGAGCAATTTCAGAAATTATCAAGTGGATGAATTATGTGACAGATAACCGCTTTATCACCCTCGCCGCTGACCTTTCAGAGTCCATCAATGTTGAACATGGCAGCCTCTGGGGACATTACAATCCGGTTAGCAATCCTGCCGGTACGCGGTTCAAAGCACCTATCCAAGAAGCGGGAAATGTGTCAAGCGCCATCGGGTTGGTTGGTCAAAGTGCATCGCTTGACCCTGGGAAGTTTGCTGGGGTCTGGGCATTGAGCGGTACATATGGTGCATTCACACCGCTGATGTACCTGCCCGCCCGCGTATGGAGCCAACAGAATCAGGACAGCCCTTTCCGAATAGGCGTTCTTAACGTCCTCGCTGGTCATTCAGGGCCAGAGACCGCCGCCGATGCACGTACGCACTTCGGTATTTTTGCACCGCAGGTGTGGAAGCTCTTCCCGCGGGGGCAGGCGATCCACGTTAGTTTCTGGGATTACAACGATGTCGCTCCGGGCTATTTCGCCGCTGCTGAAGTTGCCGCTCGGGATCCGCGGGTCGGGGTCATTATCATCGAAGTCGCCCGGCCAGATTTTCCGGTGGCAGACCGCGCCACGTTTGCAGATAGCGATCTCACAGCCGCGTCCAAAGGGCTATATGTCATCCGCGATTTTGACCCGGACAGTCCCAAGCACGGCTATGTGGTCGTCCAAGGCTCTAATTCTACTGTCAACCTCGTCCAGATTGTCCCCCGCTTAGAGGCAGAGGGAATAAACGTAAAAATCATCGCGGCTGTGAGTGAAGAATTATTCGATCTACAACCCGATGCCTATCGCCGATCCGTATTGCCTCCAGAAGCCCGTTACGACCTGATGGTAGTGAGCACAGGAACACAACGTGTTTGGCCCATCAGAAATCTCGGACCGCTGACGGACGCCTATTCACTGACCGCAGACTGGGATAACCAGTGGCTCACCGGCGGAACCGAACCGGATGTAATCGCGGAAGCCCGTTGCTGGGATTAAACACTTCGCCAGTGAGCGGGAGCAGCGTTTATCAGGTCAGCGCGAGTTGCTAGCATCACTCGGTTAATGGTCCGTACTACCCCAGAGAATAGGCGGGTTAAATCCCCAGCAGGCGGCGGGCGTTCCCACCCAAGATCAGCCGCTTGGCGTCGTCGGAAACATCAGCGGTGATAATTTTGCCGATCTGGGGACGTGGATCCATCAAAGGTGTATCCGAGCCAAACAGCACCCGATCGGCACCTGCCTCATTCACCAACTGCTCAATTACGCCGGGCGTCCGATAGGTAGAACAAGTTTCGAGATAGACGTTGGAATGCGCGATCGCAGCTGCGATGGCTTCGGTACGAGGTTCGATGACGTTGCCGGCATGTCCCGCGACAAACTTGGCGTTCGGATATTGCGGCGCAATCTCGGACAGATACCGGGGGCGACTTAATTCACCCCCATCGGTATGGAAAAGGACCGCCAATCCCCGCTCATTTGCGAACTCATAGATAGGATGCCACTGAGGTTGATTAAAGGGCCAAAGGGTGTAGGGCGGATACAGTTTAATCGCGGGAAACTTCAATTCGTCAATCGCGCGGGTCAACTCCGGTATCATGCGCTCCGGCATCATCGGTGAAACATAGGCGAAACCGATAAAGCGATCCGGATGCTGCGCGATAAAGTGCGCTGCTTGGTCATTGCTGGTCGTACCGTCGGGATGGAAGATGCCAAACACGCAGGATTTGTCAATACCCGCTGAGTCCATCGCGTGGAGCATCAACTTCGGATCGTCCTTCATGCCGATCGGATCCCACCGACCCACATGCCCGTGAAAATCGATGACTTGCGTTCCATCAATCATCTCGTCCCTCCATGTAGAATACGCTCAAGATTCCCAGCACAAATCGCCGTGAGTTCTCCATCGGTCAGGTTCGTGTGGTGCAGATAAAACAACATCGGTCCCATCGCTAAGCGAGAATACCACGAGCCGTATACCAATCGCTCGGCACCAAACTCGTCTCGCAAAGCCTCTATCTCACAGATCGGTTCGTAGCGGCTCAATTCCAAGTAAGCATTCGGTAAAGCGGTTAACATTGGGCGCAACCAAAGCGCATGGACGTAATGTGCTCCCACCAAGACCGATACCAGACCTGGATACGCCTGAAGTGTTGTAACTATTGCATCTGCATCGGCCTCCGGCAGGAGGACCCAGACCGGAATTCGCGCCTCACTGAGCCAAGATAACAGTGTGTCGTAAGCCCAAGGACGGAAGGGCAGCTCCCGTTGCCCGGTATCGAACAACCGCACACAATTGACCCTCCCTTCAGCATGAAGCGATTGAATCTGCGCGAGCGAGTCTGCTGTAGGGATAACCATCCACTGGGGATAGGTTCGTCCATCATCGCCGAGCCACGCTTCAAGGTAGTTGTTGCCTTCGATCGCGCTAACGTTGTCAGCATGGGCATGGTAGATTAGCGCCCGTTCTACTCCATGCCGATCCATTTCTGCCAATAACCCCTTCCGGTCGCGGTAAGGGGCAGGCTCATCCAGTAGATCGCCAACTCGCACGTTGGCGTCAAAAACAGGAACTCTCGATTTGAAATTGAGCGATGTCATAATTCCCTCTGAACCCAGTCAGGGTACTTTTCATGGAGTATCTGCTTGCACGCCTGATACTCCGCTTCCGTGAAGCTATGATAGGGTGAGAGCAGCCGTAGCGGCATCGCTTCTAGCCCACCCAACCGGACAATGATTTTGTCGTAGGCACCATCAATCCGTTCCTTATCCCACACCGGGCTAAGTATATCCATGCATACTCTGTGAAAGTCGTGCTGCAATCGAAAAAGTTTTCCGACCTGCTGTGTCCGTCCTGCCTC